>NZ_JALNUO010000016.1:0-68948 GCF_026540835.1 Sphingomonas sp. GC_Shp_6
TCCAAGGACGTCGACGTCGATAGCGGTCAATCCGCTTTCGCCCAGACCTTGCCGCTCAATATCATCCTCACTCCGCCTGATTGCAGTCGCTTAGTCGCGCGGGCATACGATGCCACGATGTTCATCGAGCGAGCCTACCTAAAGCGAGAGACACTATCCGATCGCGATTTGGGGCGGCTTCGGGCCAGCCTTATCGATCAGGTGCAGCGCTATGAAGAGGCAATACGGGGTTACTCGCCCGATAAGATGCAAACACATGGGCAGCCGTTTCTTACTGGCCTTCGCCAGAAAGTCGCTGACGTTGAAGCGACGATAGCGAGGCGTGAAAACGGCAGCTAAGCGAATATTTGGTCCGTAAGCTGCCGGACCGCTCCCCACCACGACGCGACATCCGAGATCGAGCAAGCGGACACCGGAAGCTGCCGTTCGGCAACGCCCACTTGCGGACAGAGCCGCACCTAGCTGGATTGTTCTGATGCAGTGGAAGTTCGGGACAAGATCACGATCTTATCCGGGTTATGATTGCCATGTTGCGCTTGTGCCTCGGAGCGATATCGTTCCAAGTGCTCTCGAACGTACGCAATTGCCTCGTCCCGACTTACGGAGCGACCTGCGTCCTTGGAGACGTACGGATCAGGGATGAACACGTAACGGTCTACGCCGCCCCATGTTGCGGTAAACCGGATCTCTCCATCGACAGCATCAACCGTTCGCATCGAAATCCTGCCTCCTCCTCAGGCCAGCGCATTGTTACGCTGCGTCCAACATCATGCACTGCTTAGCCCGCGCATATCGATGTCCGCGATCCACCAACTCAAGGCGGTCGGCGGCTGGTTAACGCGCGATGTGTGGCTCGTCAGGCGCCATCAACGCCTTCACCCGCGCTTTCGTTTGTTCGTAGACACAGACTACGTAGGCGTAGCCTTCGCCGGTCCCGCCGAGCGCGATTGTTTCTTTGTAGCTACACTCTGCATCCCTAAACGCGATCCACGCGCGCTCTGCGACGATCAACCGCTTTGGGATCTCGGGATTATACGGCGCGGAATGCGGCCCCGGATGGTTCAAAGTGTTCAGCGCTCCGGTATAGACGTCATTTAGCCGCCGGTTGGCCGCTGCTATCGCCGCCACGGTGCAATTCGAAACTCCCTGATTGTTGGGATTGCTGTCGGAGCACGCTTTGAGCTTGGCATCGATGGCGGAGAAGTCCGCCGGCGACTGCGCCCGCGCTGGACTGCAAGCGAGCGTTGCGGATACAGCGAGGACGGCGAGCGCAACGCGTTTCAAGGTGGTTCTCCCAAGTGAGACGAGCAAGTGGCGCTTGCTACCGCGAAGCTGAATGCTTTCTGATCGGGTTTATCAAAGGTTTCAGATTAGAATCCTTTTCGGGAACGGCAGCTATCGCCAGCTTCCTCCTGAAAGCTGCCTGTCCGTTCCCCACCACGTCACGCCGTTCCCGATCGGCGGAGCCGCCGTCAAAAGCCGCCGTCAAAAGCCGCCGGTCGGCATCCGCCCACTTCCAGTCGTCAGGCCCGTCGTGCCCGGTAGGTCGCCATAATCGCACTTGCTCCCTTCCACAGGAGGCGCGCGGCCAGAGCACAGAAGATGGCAGCCAAAGCGGGTCGGGCGAACTGGATCAATTTCACCGTGGCATCCAGGCCTGCCATGCTGGCGAAGCCGTTTTCGTGCCACCCAACAAAGAACGCAAACGCAATGCTACATGGCATTTCGAGCCAAAATCGGCGTTTGCTCGGAGTGGTTCTGCTGATCACGAGCGCAGGCAACCAGAGAAGCGGCTCGACGAACGGCATCACCACGGCACCGCCAAACGAATACCAAAACGCGAATGATGGATCGATCACGCTCGCCTCTTACAATCTTCGTCCCCGAAAGATGCGCCAGAAGCGGACGGACGGCAAACCACCAAAGCCGGATGAAGAGTGCCGATCCGCATGGGCTCCGCCCTTGCGCCATGTTCTCCATATGTTCTAATTATATCGGCGGCGAAAATGAGCGTGAGTCGGATCGATGGAGCTACCAACCTGCAACGATAACGCCCTGCGCGCCGCCGCCGAGGCCGTTTACCGTTCCTGCTATCCTACGGAAGATTGGACTCCGGTCGGCTTTGATGAAGCGGAGCGATACGAGACGGTCCATTATCGCCAAGCGATCGACGCGGCCCGATCGGTCCTTGGCTCCAACCACCTGTAACGATCGACAGATGCATGGGCGTGGCGACCAATGAGGATCAATTAATTTGGAAGGCCCTCGTCGCGTTGGACGAGGTTTGCCACCGTGCCCATGAAGGCGCGATCCAGCCGACATTCGCCCTCCGCTTCGTCCTCGCTTTCCTGTTTTCACGAAGCGACGGGGATAGGCGTTCCTATGATATGTTTTGGAAGGAATGCCGCGACCCTCGGCATGGCCAAACGCAGGCGGATTACTGTCGGGGCACGTATACGCGCACGGCATGGAACGGCATCGTTCCAAGCCTCGGCATACCGCAAACGATCGACTTCATGACCAAGGTAGCAGAGGTTCGGCGGGGCAAGCGGAAGGTCGATTGAAGGTCGCCGCCGCGTTCGCACTTGCGCTCTGCCGTGCACGCGACCTGTGAGCATCCCGGAATTTTTGGAGCAAAAATCCATAGGCATAGGTAAGCACGGCCGTCAAAAGTTCTAAGACATCGTGTCTAAAACGGCCTACAATCGCAAAGCAGTCGATCTCCTACAAAGGCCTTAGGTCTACCGATACGTAAGTGATGGCGCGCCCTATGAAACGGCAAATCGCTCGATAGTGCCGATCATCAACATCGACTTGAGCACTAACCGACGCTCTACCGTTTGGCGACGATCGGAAGTATGCTTCACCTAACGCTACGGACGGTTCATTCGGTAGCTTTATGGTGACTGCCCTTTGACAAAGCCGACCTGCGTCGTCTTCGGTTATAGGTTCAGGCATCGGCGTAGCACGAACACCGCTAGCTGCGTCCTTGGCGTGAAATTGAACGGCGAACTCACGCCCACTGGCATCTTTACAGGCCACCTGTAAGGACGGATTTGTTGAAGGCCGGTCCGACATTGAAAGCAATGTATCGGTATCTAAGTCAACGCAATTGCGGTTTGTATCCATAATATCGTTTATACTTGCGGCAACCTGTACTTTGTAGCGAGCGGCATTTTCAGCAAAGCTGAAATCCAAGTCGCTTGGCTTGATCGTTCGTTTTGCGGGTGGCGTTGTGGTAATCTTGACCGGGCGTTGAACGAGGGAGCTTTCGGCTCGGCCGGGCTTCTCACGATCGCGTGCGTCGAAATATTCGAAGGTCCGCAGCGTGCCGCCCATCAACAGGCAAATGCCAATCACCGTAAGCCCCGCCGACCGATCCACGCCTTCCCCCTCCATCAAAGCCGATGCACCGGCCGATCCATAGCCTCCAATGTCCCCATAACGGGGACGTTGGCAAGGGGGCTTAGATCAAGCGCTGCTATAACGGCGGGGCAGCGAACTTGCAGCGTAGTTGGGTCGTCTCGGCTGAATACCGCATTCTTATCGATGCATTGGCCAAGGTGCGGAGGGATCGCGGTATAAGCCAGCGCGAGTTAGCTCGTCGTTTGAGCAAGCCGCCATCGTTCATCAATAAAATAGAACTTCTAGAACGCAGACTGGATATTTTGGAATTTGTCGTCATCGCCGAGGCGATGGGTGTACCGGTTGCTGATTTATTAACGGAACTGCGGTCGAAGCTTCCGAAGACCGTGAGCCTGTGACGCTGTTTCCAGTTCCTTTCATATTGATCGGCTTGAAGCGCTAGATGCATCGTATTTGGTCGCTAGGAGCCTCAACGAGAGGTCCGGTGCTCCTTTGCCTACAAAACCAAGGCTCGTTCTGATTGGAGCTGTAGGGCACCTCATAGGGCCCTGCTACGATGCCAGTGCGCGGTAGACACTAGCCCGAGCGATGCCGAGCCGCTTAGCTATCTCGCTCGGGCTAACCCCTTCGGCCTTCATCGCATTCACGGCGACGGTATCGACCGACCGCTTCCGTCCAAGGTACTTGCCCTCGCTTTTCGCCTTGGCGATCCCTTCCATTTGTCGCTCCTTGCGCAGCGCTGTTTCGAATTCGGCAAAGACACCTAGCATTTGCAGGAAGGCAACGCCCGCTGGCGTCGAAGTGTCGATAGGCTGTTCCGTGGCACGGAGGTAAGCCCCTTTGGCCTTCAACGTCGCCACGATCGTTTCCAGATCGCGTACCGACCTTGCAAGGCGGTCGATCCGAGTCACCATGAGCGTGTCGCCGGTACGAATGAAGGAAAGAACCGTCTCCAATTCCGTTCGTCCATCTGTCGTCGTGCCCGAGCGCTTTTCCGATCGAACGATCGTGCAACCGGCAGCCTTCAATGCCGCTTCCTGGATCGAGCAATCCTGCTCTGCGCTGCTTGCCCGTGCATATCCGATGATGGTCGTCATGGTGACTGTCCCAATAGGCTCTAGGAGCCGCCTAGGTATGTCTCATAATGCTCGGAGTCAAACCCTAAAGAGACGAGTCCATTGTTTCATGACGCTGTCTCGTAGGGGTATACCGATGGGGACACAAAGAGGGCTGGATTGGTCGGAAACTGCATCGGTATCGCCTTGCCCACGCAACGCGATACGATAGCTATGTTGCCGCCTACGGGGAGGACGACGATGACATACAGGTATGCGGTACTAGCCGGCTGCGCCGCACTGTCGGCTTGCTCGCCATCGACCGATATGCCGCTGGCCTCCAAAGCAAGTGCGGAATTCCATAGCAGGCTGAATGCAGGCCAATACGCCGCGATCTATGGCGCCACCGCCCCCGCGTTCAAGGCAGCTACGCCGGAGTCGAAGTTCACGCCGATATTAGAGGCCGTGCATCGCAAGCTCGGCTTGTTTAAGGATGCGAAGGTGATTGGCTGGAACGACACGGTGAACACGAACGGGCATTCGCTGTCCATTCGGTGTGCTGCCAATTACTCGAAAGGCCCTGCCGAAGAAGCGTTCGTGTTTTCCTTCGACAAGGACAAGGCTGCCGTGGTGGCGTACAACATAAACTCGACGGCATTGATTTTGCCGTAGGGGATGGCGGTGCCGGTCGCTCGCATAGATCAGCGGTTACGACCCGCATACGGTCCATGCCAGCGACGTAGAGGCGGGACGCTGTGGGCGTTACGCTAACGGCGCGCCATGGCCCCGGTACGAATATGAAACTCGAAAACTTATCCTGCTTACCAAGAGCGAGAGCCTAATTACCGTTGCATTGGCACCGGCGCAGCGGACCTCCCCGTTCTGGGGCTGCCCAATGCTCCATTCGATTTGCTAGCATTGTACAACCAGGGATCCATCGATAGCTGCTTCTCAAAAGCATTTCTTGTGGCATAATTATCCCGCTACAAATCTAAAGGACGGCTGTATGGTTGCGAGCGAGCTTGCCATTGGGGTTATTGGAGAATTTTTAAATACTGGCTTGAAGCGTGCGATATCGGCGCCCTTTCAGCGCATATCACGTCTCCAGAAGGTCGATCACGCGGCGCGGTTGAAGGCAACGACAGACCCGCTGATCGTAGCAGCTTTAGACGACTACGTCCGTGTAATCGGTTCATACCACGGCACTTACACGACGGCCGTTGACGGGTTCCTGACGGAACTTGAGTCCAGCGGCATTGTTGAAGTCATGATTGAAAATGCCCTTATCGGCCGTTCCTCGCCGAATCTTTTAGTATCCTTTTCTCAACTACATCGGTCGCACTTTCCCGGCGAACCGGACCCAATTAGCTTATACTCTAGCATGATGGCTGCATTTACCGCGTCAATGCGGGAGTCGTCGCATGATCCTATTGCATTTGTGTTAGCAAGATCAATGCAAGCGGAACTTCGCGAGCGCCTTGATAATATCGACGCATGTCTCGCATCGTCGTTACAAGTTTCCGCTGATAAGCGCTTCGATCAAGAAAGTCACCGAGAATTGCTGCTTCGAGTAGCACGCGGACTGCAACAATCATATAAGACACTCCGTATTGAGACAAACCGAGGGCCACGCAACGTTGAAATCAACCGGATTTACGTACCGTCGAGCCTTTCATTTCGCGAGAAAGAGGCGGTAGATAATCGATTAACGAAGCTCTCCAAAATTTTCTCTCAATTCGACCCGCATCACCGGAAAGCGCAGGCCGTTACACGCCATCGCCTGGAGGAGGACGTTAAACGTTTTACCTATGGCGAATTTGCTGACATGTTTCGTCGCGCGGTGGTCCTGGGTGATCCGGGAGGTGGTAAGAGCACCCTTTGTCAAAAGTTCTGTTATGATATGGCAAAAAGTTTTTCGCTTTACCTTCAGTTTGGTGCGCAATCGACAACTTCGGCAAGTCAGAGGCGGTTGCCTATTAGGATAATTCTTCGGAAGTTTGAACAGGCCAGGTCCACAGAGCCTCAACTCACCTTGCTAAACTATATAGTCAAAGATATGCTTAATTATGTAAGCAGCGACATTTTATCTATTGAGCAGACTATAACACATCAACTTCAAGCTGGATCGGCAGTTCTTGCCTTTGACGGCCTAGACGAGATTCTCGATACCTCAATGCGGCAAGAGTTCTGCGATCTTGTTACAGCGTTATGCAATCAATTTCCCTTATGCCCCGTCCTTGTAACTTCTCGATTTGTTGGATACGACGATGCGCGGCTTGCAGATGAGTTTGAAGAGTTTGTTCTAGAAAAGTTCGATGATCCAGAAATTGAGTCATACGTTGGTAAGTTTATGATGGTCGTTGGCGGCAAGACCAAGGCGGAAGCGAATTCTTCTTCATCAAGGTTTATTGAACAAACAAAGGATGCGGGTGCTGATTTGCGACGCAATCCACTTATGTTGGGGCTGATGGGATGGTTGTTCCTGAATAATGACGATATTCCATCAAACAGGCCGGAAATTTACAAAGAGTGTGCGACACTCATGTTCGAAAGATGGGATCAAAAGCGCGGAATTATCGCCGATGACATGAGCGAATTTGACCGATCTCAACTCTTTATCCACCTCGCATCACAGATTTATGGTCACCCTAAATTAGCTGCCGGTGTTTCGAAAGAGTGGCTTCAAAACTCGCTGCGCAGCGCTTTTTTCGAGCTGTACGAGAGCAATGCGAAGGCGTTTGCATCGTCAAAGACATTTGTAAAATTCATTACTGGACGTGCGTGGATAATGTCTGAAGTGGGTGGAAGTGTTTTTGCTTTCACTCATCAAACCTTTTTAGAATACTTTTTCGCTAGATATTTAGAGGATAAGTTTGATGCAATCGCGATGCTATTGCGCGAATTGAAGCCGCGTATTATTAAGAGTGAGTGGAATGAGGTCACGCACTTGGCCTTGCAGATTAAAACATACAGAAGTTTGCGAAAACAGGAAGAGGCGCTCGGCTGGCTAACTGCCACAATTAAGTCGAGCAGGAATGCGCTACAGCGGCAGGCAATACTAAGCTTCTCGGCGCGATCATTAGAGTACCTTAATCCTGCAGAAGCCAAAATCTCTTCTTTCTTAAACGACGTATCACCGATAATTCTCGAAAGAGCATCAGAAGGTAAAGCGGAATCATTGGCGTTCTTCGGATTGGCAGCACATGCTGCAAGAGACCGTCGTTCATTTATACATCAAAAGATTACTGAATTAATCAAAGCTGCATTCATTTCGAATGCCAATGGACCACTTCATCTTGCGCTAACCCGCTACATTGGAAACCAAGCGATGTATGTTCGTCAAATGACGAGCGACAACTACGCCACTCATCTTCCCACAGATCTGCGTATTGATTTAATGGAGCAGTTGTCTTGCTACATAATCGATAAGTCTCTTCAAGATGAAGCCTATGCAAGAATAGCGTGGCAGTGGTACGCGCATGTAAGCGATACGACTATCGGTGAAAACCGGCTTTCTCTAATGTACAATAGTCCTTATCTCGGTTCATTCGGCGGAATAGACGGTCTGTCAAGCGTTGCTATTCGTGCTTCGGACGTAATGAATTACAATCAAAGGCATTCTGTCCTTAGTAAGGAGGCGGCGCGGAAGATGATGTCACAGTTAGGTGGCCAAATCGTCTCCCTACTTCCCCTAAATCCGAGTTTATTCAACACCGGAAATACACATGGCCGAGTGCATGTCGACTTTTGGAAGCAGGCGGTGTCGAATGTTGATGATGACAAGGTAGCGTTAGGGATTTGCGTTGTAGCTTTGCTAAATGCTGAACGGACGGTAGACGCCCGGCTTTCATCGAAAGCTCCAGCCAAAGCCGATGTTCGTGATTGGGTTGAAAAGTGGCTTAAAAAGTCAAATTTCGCGAATAAGCGACGTTTTCAAGAATTGGCTCGGGTACTAGACGGTGGCGATTTCCTGTTTGCGGATCGTCAGCCCGACGGTACTATCCACAACGAGGAGCCTGCATAATAGCACAAAGCCATATACTTCTCGCTAATGAGCAATGATCCGTGTTCATCGACGCCCGGATGGCGTCAAGCGCTAACGAGAACGCCTTTCGGTGCGCCATGCGATGGCAATTTGGCGCACCGGAGTGCCAAATCCGTTAACTTCGTCTTTGTGCCCGCAGCCAGCGTATGCACCGGCGGTGTGTGGTGAACCTCGATATATCCCAAGCCTAGCTCGCCGTAGGCTCCATTAAAATCGAAGCCGCATACCTCACAAGACAACGATCCCGCCGCCGCTGCCGCCTTACGCTTCTCCCTGACCAAGATTGGATCGCGTTCATAGCGCTTGTGGAGGCGCATGATGAAGCCGCCCTCTCACCCTCATAGGGATCGGCAACAGGGAGCCTGGAAATATCGTCGGCATCGGCCAACCCAGCCGCTAGGCGAATTTCCTCTGCATCGGCTGCTAAGAGCTCTCGACGCCCCGCAAATTCCGCTCATACGATCTTTTCGAGCTTGCCGCCCAATTGCATTCCCACCTTGCCCTGTATGGTGAAGGCAGGATCAAGCGCCCGCAGATTCATCATTTTAAGGTAGACGCCATTCTCATTCCGCGACGTAGGGGTGGCGCTTACCCCGTTAAGGCGATGCAGCTTGTTCAGGAGCGCCGATAGCTCGGCCACGGCGAGGCTGCTCTTGTGGGGCGGATTAGCTGGATTGGTGAGGTAAAGATCGAGAGCAAGAATGAGTTCGTCGCGCGACCAAGGTGGATTGCGAGGCGGCTTATCCATGCCACCAACGTATCGCGCGTTGAAGCATTAGGCGAGCAAATCCCACCTGCTCCTACCGCGAGACAAAACTGTGAGACAATCTCGCCCTACTCCCTGCTAAGTCATTGAAAAGCTTAGCCTGGTGACCCCTACGGGAATTGTCACCGCCAAGGGGTATAGAAGCGGCATCGAGATAAGCCGACCGGTCGCAGCAAAAAATAAATCTGGTGGATCAATCTGCTACGTTCTTATGCTACGTAGCGGATAGCCTTCCGGCACCTAAGCCTTTGAAAACAAAGGGTTTTTGTAAAATGGTCGGGGAGACAGGATTCGAACCTGCGACATCCTGCTCCCAAAGCAGGCGCGCTACCGGACTGCGCCACTCCCCGACGCGAAGCGGGGCATAGCGGCATGTGCGGCGCAAAGGAAGCGCCCGTGGCTCATCGCAGCGGGCGTTTTTCGAGCTTTCTCGCCAAGGTCCGGCGGTGCATCCCCAAGCGACGGGCGGTTTCGGAAACGTTGAAGTCGCTTTCGGCCAGCGTCTTCTGGATACGCTCCCATTCGAGCGTCTTGATCGAGGTCTGACGGTCGCCGATCGGGGTTTCCACATCACCCGCCCCGCGGCCGAACGCGGCCTCGATATCGTCGGTGTTGGCGGGCTTGGCGAGATAGGAGGTCGCGCCGAGCTTCACCGCCTCGACCGCGGTGGCGATGCTCGCATAGCCGGTGAGGACGACGATCGTGGTCTCGCCGTCGCGCTCGGCCAATGTCCGGACGCAGGTAAGGCCCGAGGCCTGGCCGAGCTTCAGATCGACCACCGCATAGGCCGGGATCTCGGCTGCCAGCAACGTTTCCAGCGCCGCCGGGTCGCTCGCCACGCCCACGCGATAGCCTCGCTTTTCGAACGAGCGTTGCAGCGTGCGTGCGAAGGCGGCGTCGTCCTCGACGATGTAGAGCAGCGGCTCAGCGGCCATGGCGGCGGTCCTCGGGCAGGGCGATGGCGGCGAGCGGCAGGCGCAGCACGACTTCGGCGCCGCCCTCCGCCCGATTGCGCGCCGTCACCGATCCACCGAGCTTGCGCATCACGCTGGTGACGAGGAACAGGCCGAGGCCTGCGCCCGCGCGCGCCTTCGTGGAATGATAGGGCGAGCCGATCCCGGCCAGGATCATGGGCTTGAAGCCCGGCCCTCGATCGGTGACGGTGATCGTCAGCACGTCGCCGTCGCGGGCGAGCACGGCCGCGATCGCGTCGGGCGACACTTCGGCGGCATTGTCGAGCACGTTGAAGACCGCCTGTTGCAGCACGGTATCCGAAACGATCGGCACGTCCTCGCCAAAATCGTCGCGATAATCGGCATGCGCGAAGCCCCGCGCGGTGCGCCAATCGGCGAATACGCCGCCGAAGAAGGAACGCACGCTCGCCGCCGCCGAGGCCTCGCCGCGCGCTTCGCCCGCCGCCAGCAGGATTCCGGTGACGATCGCCTTGCAGCGTTGCACCTCGGTGCGCATCTCCTCCACCTCTGCCGCCAATTCGGGATCGCGTGCGATCCGCGGCGAACGGCGCCAGTCGCCGAGGATTACCGCCAGCGAGGAGAGCGGCGTGCCCAGTTCGTGCGCGGCGCCTGACGCGAGCAGGCCGATGCGGACGATATGGTCCTCCTCATCCGCCTGCCGCCGCAATTCGGCCAAATGCATGTCGCGCGCGCGCAGATTGCCGTCGATCCGGCGGACGAACAGCAGCAGCAGCACCGCCACGAGCGCGAAGCACACCCACATGCCCTGTACGTGCAGGTGGAACAGCGTGTCGGTATAGCCGACCGGCAGCGCCAGCGGACGATAGGCGACCGTGAGCAGCGCGAACGAAGCGGTCGTCACCCCCACCACCACCCAGGCCGACCAGCGCCGGAGCAGCACCGCACCGAGCACGACCTGGAGCAGGAAGAGCGAGACGAAGGGGTTCGTCGCCCCGCCGCTGAGATAGAGCTGCGCCGAGAGCGCGCCGATATCGAGCAGCAGCGCGACAAGCAGTTCGGTGTTGGCGATGCCGTGCCGCCAGTGCAGCCACATGATGCTGATCGCGTTGAGCGCGGCTAGCCCGGTCAGAACGCTGAGCATCGCGGTCATCGGCAACGCGACGCCGAACGCGAAGCGGGTGAGCAGGATCGTGCCGAGCTGCCCCGCGATCGCCAGCCAGCGCAACTGCATAAGCTGCAGCATGTTGCGCGACCCCGCCTCGCCGGGAGGAAGCGGCGCGGTCATCGCGGTCGGCGAAGCGCGAACAGGGCGGCGAGCGCGGACATGATGGCAAGACCATACCATGTCAGCGCGTAAACGAGATGGTTGTTGGTGAAGCGGATCACGGTGAGGCCGCCGACCGGCTGGCCCGGCCGTTCGGGGCCGGCATCGGCGTCGACGAAATAGGGGGCTGCGGGCGCGATGCCGCGCATGTGGGCGACCGCGGCGACGTCGCGCGAGAACCAGCGATCATGCGCGGGATCGTTGCTGCGCAGGAAACCGCCGCCGGGCTCGGTGATGCGGAGCAGGCCGGTGACGCTGGTCGGGCCGGCCGGAGAGGGTGGCGCCCCGTGCCCCGCGACGAAGCCGCGGTTGACGAGGACCACGAACCCGGAGGGGGTGCGGAGCGGGGTCATCACCCACCAGCCGGGGCCGCGATCGGTGCTCGCCTGGACGAGCGTCTGGCGCGTGCCGTCATAGATGCCGTCGACGCGAACGTGACGATAGGCGTCATGCGCCGCGTCGATCGCGGGCCACGCGGCAGGGCCGGGCGCCGCGGCGGGCGGCGCGTGCACCCGCGTCTCGACTGCCGCGATCAGCGCCAGCTTCCACGTCCGCCGGTGCACCTGCCAGGTGCCGAGCGCGACGAACCCCGCCAGCGCCAGAAGCGCAAGCGATGCGGCGACGATGCGCCGCACCGGGCTCACTCGATATGGTCCATCACCTGCGCCGTCGGCATCATGTTGGCGTTCATGTGGTACATCACCCACAGCGAACCCGAGAGCGAGATGCCGACCACGACGAGCGTGAAGAGCAGCGCCATCATCGACCAGCCCCCCTCCGCCCGGCGGTTCATGTGCAGGAAGAAGATCATGTGGACGATCACCTGGACGATCGCGAAGCCCATGATGACGAGAGCGGTGGCCGCGTTCGACAGCGGATGGGTCATCACCAGCCAGAACGGGATCGCGGTCAGGATCGCGGCGAGGACGAAGCCGATCCAGTAACCCTTGCGCGAGCCGTGCGCCTCTTCGTCGTCATGATGGCCATGCGCATCGACATGGCCCGGGTTGGTGTCGTGATGCGCGCTCATCGCAGCATTCCCATCAGGTAGACGAAGGTGAAGACGCCGATCCAGATCACGTCGAGAAAATGCCAGAACAGGCTGAGGCACATCAGTCGCCGCCGGTTGGCGGGGATCAGGCCCTTCATCTGCACCTGCACCATCAGCGTCACCAGCCAGATGATGCCGAAGGTGACGTGCAGCCCGTGCGTGCCGACCAGGGTGAAGAAGGACGACAGGAACGCGCTGCGCTGCGGCCCGGCGCCTTCGTGGATCAGGCCGTGGAATTCGTACATCTCGATCGAGAGGAAGGCGAGGCCGAACAGCGCCGTCACCGCAAGCCAGCACTGCGTGGCGCCGCGCTTGCCGTCGGTCATCGCCAGCATCGCGAACCCATAAGTGATCGACGACAGCAGCAGCATCGTGGTGTTGACTGCCACCAGCGGCAGCTCGAACAGCTCGCGGGGGCCGGGGCCACCCGCATAGCTGGTGCCGAGTACGCCATAGGTGGCGAACAGCATCGCGAAGATGAGGCAATCGCTCATCAGATAGATCCAGAAGCCGAGCATCGTGCTCGCGCCCTCGGGATGGTCGTGCTCCTCCACCAGATGGAACACGTCGCGGCGTTCCTCCGCCGTCGAGCCCGTCGTGTCGGCTACGGTCGCGCTCATGCGATCGCTCCCGCCGTCAGCAGGCGGGTGCGCGCACCCTCCGTGGCGATCACCTCGTCGACCGGGATGTGGTAATCACGCTTATAGTTGAACGTGTGGCCGATCGCGGTGGCGAGCAGCCCGACGAAGCTGATCGCGACGAGCCACCACACATACCAGATCATGCCGACGCCGAACGCCACGCTGAAGCCCGCCAGGATCATGCCCGCGCCGGTGTTGCGCGGCATGTGGATCGGCTTGAAGCCCGAGGTCGGCCGAACATAGCCGCGCGCCTTCATGTCCGCCCAGGCATCGCCGTCATGCACGACGGGCGAGAAGGCGAAGTTGTAGTCGGGCGGCGGCGACGAGGTCGCCCATTCGAGCGTGCGGCCATTCCAAGGATCGCCCGTCACGTCGCGCAGGCTCTCGCGGTCGCGGATGCTGACATAGAATTGCATGAGCATCGCCCCGATTCCCACCGCCACCAGAAACGCCCCGAACGCGGCGATCACGAACCAGATCTGGAGCGAGGGATCGTCGAAGGTGCGCAGTCTGCGGGTGACGCCCATCAGCCCCAGCACGTAGAGCGGCATGAACGCGAAGTAGAAGCCCGACACCCAGCTCCAGAACGACACCTTGCCCCAGAATTCGTTGAGCTTGAAGCCGAACGCCTTGGGCCACCAATAGTTGATCCCGGCGAAGATGCCGAACAGCACGCCGCCGATGATGACGTTGTGGAAATGCGCCACCAGGAACAGCGAATTGTGGAGCACGAAGTCGGCAGGCGGCACGGCGAGCAGCACGCCTGTCATGCCGCCGATCACGAACGTGACCATGAAGGCTATCGTCCACATCATCGGCAGTTCGAACCGGATCCGCCCACGGTACATGGTGAACAGCCAGTTGAAGATCTTCGCCCCCGTGGGGATCGAGATCACCATCGTGGTGATGCCGAAGAACGAGTTGACGCTGGCACCCGATCCCATGGTGAAGAAATGGTGCAGCCATACGACATAGGCGAGAAGCGTGATGACGAAGGTGGCATAGACCATCGATGTATAGCCGAAGAGGCGCTTGCTGCAGAAGGTCGAGGTGACCTCGCTGAAGATGCCGAACGCGGGCAGGATCAGGATGTACACCTCCGGGTGACCCCAGATCCAGATCAGGTTCACGTACATCATCGGGTTGCCGCCCAGCGTGTTCGTGAAGAAGTTGGTGCCGGCATAGCGGTCGAGCGTCAACAGCGCGAGCACCGCGGTGAGCACCGGAAACGCGGCCACGATCAGCACGTTGGTGCACAAGGACGTCCAGCAGAAGATCGGCATCTTCATCATGGTCATGCCGGGTGCACGCATCTTCACGATCGTCGCGATCAGGTTGACCCCCGACAGCAAGGTGCCGACGCCCGCGATCTGGAGCGCCCAGATATAATAATCGACACCGACGCCGGGGCTGTAGCTGATCCCCGACAAGGGCGGCATCGCGAGCCAGCCGGTCTGCGCGAATTCGCCGACGAACAGACTCATCATCACGATCACCGCGCCGCCCGCGGTCATCCAGAAGCTGAAATTATTGAGGAACGGGAACGAGACGTCGCGCGCGCCGATCTGGAGCGGCACGACATAGTTCATCAACCCGGTGACGAACGGCATCGCCACGAAGAAGATCATGATGACGCCGTGCGCGGTGAACACCTGATCGTAATGGTGAGCGTTGAGATAGCCCTCGGATCCGCCGAACGCCATCGCCTGCTGCGCGCGCATCATGATCGCGTCGGAAAAGCCGCGCAGCAGCATCACGACGCCGAGGATCATGTACATGATCCCGATGCGCTTATGGTCCACGGTCGTGAACCATTCCTTCCAGAGATAGCCCCAGAGCTTGAAATAGGTGAGCGCCGCCAGCAGCGCGGCGCCGCCGAGCGCCACCGCAACGAACGTGCCGACCACGATCGGTTCGTGAAGCGGCAGCGATTCCAGCGTGAAGCGGCCGAAGATCGGGCTGACGGAAAACGGGGAGGGTTGCATCGGGGTGGCCATCTGGAGGACGATCAGTTCGGAGTGCCGGCGCGCGGCGCCGTGGATTGGGGCGTACCCGAGCGAGCCGGCGAGGAGGGCCCGCGCTGGCGGATGTCGGTCGGATCGGCGGGCGGCGGGCCGCCGGCATCGGTGGTGGTCAGCGGCGACTTGGCGTCCTTGCCCTCGGGCCGGCCCTTGCCTTCATGCGCCACGCCTGCGGTATCGCCCGGCGCCATCTTCATCATCTCGGTCATGCACGTGGTACCCGGCTTCACGCACTGGCCGACGATCGCGTTGAACAGGCCCGGATCGATCCGGCCGAAGCGGAGCACGGGCACCTTCTCGGTGGGCTGCGACAGCACTTCGTAGCGGCTGCGGTCGAGCGTGCCCGCCGCGGCCTTGTTGCGCGCGACCCAGGCCGCGAAGCCGGCGTCAGTCATCCCGTAGAAGCGGAAGCGCATGTGCGAGAAGCCCGCGCCGCTATAGTTGGACGAGAAGCCTTCGTAATCGCCCGCCTTGTTGATGACGGCGTGGAGCTTCGTCTCCATCGACGGCATCGTGTAGACCATGCCGGCGAGCGTCGGGATGTAGAAGGCGTTCATCACCGATGACGAGGTGAGCCGGAACGCGATCGGGCGATCGACCGGCGCGGCCACTTCGTTCACCGTCGCGAAGCCATATTCGGGATAGATGAACAGCCACTTCCAGTCGAGCGCCACCACCTGCACCTCGAGCGGCTTGGTGTTGGCAGCGATGCCGCGGCCGGGTGCCACGCGATCGATCGGGCGATAGGGATCGAGCAGGTGGCTGCCCGTCCATGTCACCGCGCCGAGACAGATGATGATGAGCAGCGGCGCCGCCCAGATCACCAGCTCCAGCTGGGTCGAATGGTCCCATTCGGGATCGTAGCGCGCCTCGGTGTTGGCGGCGCGGTAGCGCCACGCGAACACGCCGACGAGCGCGATGACGGGCACCACGATCAACAGCATCAGCACCGTCGCGATGATCACGAGATTCTTCTGCTGGACCGCCACGTCGCCCATCGGGTTCATCACGACGAGATCGCACCCGCCGAGCAGGGCGAGCGCGCCGGTTGCGGCCAGGGTGCGGAGCAGGCGGGCAGGCTGGAACATGGTCGGGGCGCTACCCTTTTGCGCTGCGCTGCAACAGTGGACATTTTGTCCAATCCACAATCGCGGTGCGATGCGGCATAACCATCGCGGGTCCCGCCCGGGATCCGTCGTCGCCGTTGCCAGGAAGAAGTCATGACCGTCCAGATCGCCCCGACGTCCGGCACGGCCGAGCGCGATGCCCGCGCGATCAACACGCGCCACAGCGAGATCGCGCCGGGCGAGATCGCGATCGGCGTCATCATCGGGCGCACGTCGGAATTCTTCGACTTCTTCGTCTATGCGATCGCGTCGGTGCTGGTCTTCCCCAGCCTCGTCTTCCCGTATGTCGATCGCCTGACGGGCACGCTCTATGCCTTCGCGATCTTCTCGCTGGCGTTCATCGCGCGGCCGTTCGGGTCGCTGATCTTCCTCGGCATCGATCGCGCGCTGGGCCGCGGCACGAAGCTGACCATCGCGCTGTTCCTGCTCGGCGGATCGACCGCGGCGGTGGCGTTCCTGCCGGGTTACGAGACGATCGGCGTGTGGTCGGCGATCCTGCTCGCGCTGTTCCGGATCGGGCAGGGGGCCGCGCTCGGCGGCGCGTGGGATGGCCTTGCCTCGCTGCTCGCGCTGAACGCGCCCGAGCACAAGCGCGGCTGGTACGCGATGATCCCGCAGCTCGGCGCGCCGCTGGGGTTGATGGTGGCGAGCGGCCTGTTTGCCTTCTTCGTCACCACGCTGTCGAGCGCGGATTTCCTCGATTGGGGCTGGCGCTATCCCTTTTTCGTCGCGTTCGCGATCAACGTGGTGGCGCTGTTCGCGCGCCTGCGGATCGTGTCGACGCCGGATTACACCACGTTGTTCGAAAGCCGCGAGCTGCAGCCCTCGCGAGTCGTCGATACGGTGCGCAGCGACTGGCGCACGATCGTCATCGGCGCCTTCGCGCCGCTCGCGAGCTTCGCGCTGTTCCACATGGTCACGGTCTTCCCGCTCTCCTGGGTCTATTTGTTCGCGCATGAGAGTGCGGCGCGGTTCCTCGGCATCGAGGTGATCGCGGGCATCTTCGGCTTCTTCGCGGTGGTGGCATCGGGGCTCATCGCCGACCGGGTCGGGCGGCGCACGCTGCTCGGCGCGTCGGCCGCCGCGATCGCGGCGTTCAGCGGCTTCGCGCCGCAGTTGCTCAACGGCGGCACGGCGGGCGAGCTGGTGTTCATGATCGCGGGCTTCGTGCTGCTCGGGCTGGCATTCGGCCAGTCGTCGGGCGCGGTGACGGCGAACTTCGCCACCAGCCGCCGCTACACCGGCGCCGCGCTCACCTCGGACCTCGCCTGGCTGGTCGGCGCCGCCTTCGCGCCGCTGATCGCACTCGAACTCGCCAGCCATTACGGGCTGCTCGCGGCGGGCGGCTATCTGCTGTCGGGCTCGGCGGGGACGCTGATCGCGCTGTACATCAACAAGGAGCTCGCGCGCCGCTGATCGGCGGCCGTAGCCAAAAAGGGTGCGCGGGCTGCGCCCCCCGAGGACCTTCTTCCCGTCCGCGCGTTGAGCGCTCGCAACCTGCACGTCGCGAGGAACCATCATGCGTTACAAGACCCTTGGCCGCACCGGCCTGTTCGTGTCCGAACTCTGCCTTGGCACGATGACGTTCGGCGGCAAGGGCGAGATGTGGAGCAAGATCGGCACGCTCGGCCAGGATCAGGCCGACGCGCTGGTGAAGTCCGCTATCGATGGCGGCATCAACTTCCTCGACACCGCGAACGTCTATTCGGAAGGGGCGTCGGAGGAGATCACCGGGCAGGCGCTGAGGAATCTCGGCATCTCCCGGAACGAGATCGTGGTGGCCACCAAGGCGTTCGGCCAGATGGCGCCGGGCCAGAACGGCCGCGGGTCCAGCCGCTATCACTTGATCGACGCCTGCAAGGCGAGCCTCAAGCGGCTCCAGCTCGATCATATCGATCTCTACCAGCTCCACGGCTTCGACGATGCGACTCCAATCGAGGAGACGCTGCGGGCGCTCGATACGCTCGTCGAACATGGTCATGTCCGCTATATTGGCGTCTCCAACTGGGCGGCGTGGCAGATTACCAAGGCGCTGGGCATCTCCGAACGGCTGGGTCTTCACCGCTTCGCTTCGCTCCAGGCCTATTACACCATCGCCGGGCGCGATCTGGAGCGCGAACTCGTGCCGATGATGGCGTCCGAAGGCGTCGGCCTGATGGTCTGGAGCCCGCTCGCGGGCGGCTTCCTCTCGGGCAAATATGCGCGCGATCAGCAGGGCGGGGAAGGGCGTCGCGCGGCGTTCGACTTCCCGCCGGTGAACAAGGATCGCGGCTTCGATGTGATCGACGCGATCCGTCCCATCGCAGAGGCGCACGGCGCTTCGGTGGCGCAGGTGGCGCTGGCCTGGCTGCTCCATCAGAAGGCGGTGACGAGCGTGATCGTGGGCGCGAACAAGCCCGAGCAGCTCGTCGACAATCTGGGCGCGGTTGATCTGGTCCTCTCGGCGGACGATCTGGCCACGCTCGACGCGGTGAGCGCGTTGCCACCCGAATATCCCGGCTGGATGTTCGAGCGGCAGGGTCAGGGCCGCCGCGATCAGCTCGCGACCGGACGCCGCGACTGAACCATCCGTTTCGATCCGCCTCATTCCTGCAGGAGCGCGCATGCCCGGCACCGACATCATGACCCATCTCGAAGTGATCCTTCGCCCCGATCCGTCGCGCACGGTGCTTCGGCCGTTCGATCTGTCCGATCCGGACGGCTTCCGCGTGGAGGGGCATAGCCGTGCCCAGCGGATCGTCGATCGCGTCATGACGCTGGACGCGGCGGATCTGGCGTTCGAGCTCGAGCGAGTCGTGGGGGCGCTCAACAGCCGCCATCGCCATGTCGAGGCGGTGTTGCTTCGCCGCTTCGACGAGGTGCAGGGGCTGACGATCGATCCCGACACGCTCGACCGCGATCACAAGCTGCTGATCGGCGCCTATTTCACCGAGGAATATTCGTTCGAAGCGGCGGCGCTGTTCAACCCGAGCATCGTTCCCGCCACCGACCAGTCCGGCGTTCCCGAGGGCGCTCTTCGCTTTGCGATGTCGCTGCGCGGGATCGGCGAGGGCCATGTCTCATCGGTCACCTTCCGCACGGGTGTCTGGTCGGCCGACGGAACGGTGACGATCGACCGTGTCAGCGACACGGTCGTCGCGCCGCAGATCCTGGCGGCGAACGGCGATGGCGAGGATACCGTCGTCTGCATCCGCTGCGAGGGCAGCGAGGATCCGTCGGAGACGGTGTTGTTCCCGGTGACGCCGAGCCAGCGGCAGGGGATCGAGGATCTGCGCATGGTCCGCTTCGTGGAGGATGACGGCGAGGTCCATTATCTCGGCACCTACACCGCGTTCAGCGGCAGCGCGGCGCGGTCCGAAATGCTGCACGCGCAGGATTTCCGCAATTTCGAGATGCGGGCGCTGAAGGGTGCCGCCGCGCAGTCCAAGGGCATGGCGCTGTTTCCGCGCAAGATCGGTGGTCGCTATGCGATGCTGGGGCGGCAGGACAACGAGAATGTCTGGCTGCTCATGTCCGACGATCTCTACACCTGGGAAACGGGCGAGAAGCTCATCACGCCCAAATGGCCTTGGGAGTTCGTCCAGATGGGCAATTGCGGTTCGCCGATCGAGATCGAAGAGGGCTGGCTGGTGCTCACCCACGGCGTCGGCACGGTGCGCACCTATTGCATGGGGGCGGCACTGCTCGACAAGGACGATCCGTCCAAGGTGCTGAAGCGGATGACGCTGCCCCTGGTCCATCCCAGCCCCAAGGAACGCGACGGCTATGTGCCGAACGTCGTCTATAGCTGCGGCGCGCTGGTTCACGATCGCACGCTGCTGCTCCCTTATGGCGTCGCCGACAATTTCGCGACCTTCGCGAGTGTGAAGCTCGACGCGCTACTCGACGCCATGGCGTGATCCGGAACGCTCAGGCCGGTTCGGCCGTTCGGCGCGACATGGATCAACACAGGATGGCGATAATGAAAAGCATCTTTCTTCTCGGCCTGGCATCGGCCGCCCTACTCTCCACCGGCGCGATCGCGCGGCAGGTCAGCGACACCGACAATACGGGTCATGCCCAGCCCGCCGGCGCGCCCGGCGTGGCAGCGGCCAATGCCGTCTCCGCGGCGCAGAGCCAGCAACAGGCCGCCGCGACGGACGCGGTCAACGCCGCCGTCCAGGGCAGCGCGGATCAGGACATGGCGGCATACCGCCAGGCAGTGATGGCGAACCATCGCATCGCCGCCAACGACGCACGCGTCTATGCGCACCAGCAGCGCGCCTATGCCGATGCCATGATGGCTTGGCGCGCGCAGGTCGAGGCTTGCCACAAGGGCCATCCGGCGGCGTGCAACGCGCCGAGCCCGAACCCTGCGGACTTCTGGTAAGCGATCAGGGCGCGAGCCGGCTTTCGGCCCGCGCCCATGCCGCATCGCGCGCCGCGACCAGCGCTGCCTCCGTCGTGGCCGACAGGTCGTAGCGAAGCTCGTGCATGTCGAGCCCCGAGCGATAACCGCCGGGCCAGACGCTGCTCAGTTCGAACCCACAATGCTGGAAAAAGGGCGACACGAGTGGCGACGTATCGACCGTGACGTAGCGGGTGCGCGGTGAGTCCTCGCGCGCGATCCGCAGCAGACGTTCGAAGAGCAATAGGCGGCCAAGCCCGCTCTTGTGATGCGCTCGCGCCGCCATGCCCCAGCAGAGCAGCGCCTTGTCATAATAGTCCCAGATTTCATACCCGCCGAACGCGGCAGGCGTGCCGTCCACGGTGACGAGGAAGGCGGGGCCGTCGAGCTCGTCGAGCGAATCGCCGAACCATTCGCGTTCGCCCGGTCCGAAATATTCGGGGAGATTGGAATCAAAGATCGCGAGCGCGGCCGCGCGATCGGACTCGACATAGGGGCGGATATGGATGCGGGTCATGTCGCGCCATTAGGCGATGCCGGGCCGCCACGCACCTCATCCTGCCAGATCGCGACGGTTTCCATCCCATCATACGCGATCCGCGTCCAGCTCTCGGACCGCCCCTCGAACGTCGCGCCGCCATGGCCGGCTTGGTCGACATGCGTCGCGACCGCCTCGGGAGCGATTCGCCGTGGTTCGCCGACGAGCTTGGCGTGCGCTTCCTTGATCGTCCAGCGGGTCAGCCAGGCCGCGGACTGTGAACCTGGCGGAAGCGCCTGAAGCGACGCCGCCTCGTCGGGCGTCAACATGTCCCATGGGACGTCACCACCGGCCAGCGGTTCGCGATCGACGCCGACCGGCACGCGGGCGACGCCGATCACGGCCCGATCACTGCGCCCGGACAGGCTCACGTACCAGCCGGCGGGCGCGACGACGATGGGTGCGCCATGCGCGTCGCGGCGGATCGTCACGGCATCCGACGCACACCCGGCGACGTGCCTCACCAGTGCGCGTGCCAGCAGTCGCCTGGCGAGCCGCCCGGCGCCGTCCGTCGCCCGCGCCGCGTCGGACAGATCCTCGGCGCTGGGCACGATGCCCGGATCGGTACGCGTTGCCACGCTCCAGACCACGAGGCCGCTACCGGGAACGAGCGTGGCGAGCGGCCCGTCATGCCAGACGGGGATCACCCCGCAGCGGCGATCTGCGCGGGGCTGCCCTCCCAGCTCGTGCCCGCCGGCAGCGTCTCGCCCTTCATAACCACCGACAGATCGCCGAGCTGCGCGTCCGCGCCCAGCTCCGCGTCGTAGAGGACGATCGCAAGCGATCCGATCGTCGCTCGGTCGCCGATCCGGATCGCACCGACCTTCATCACGCGGTCTTCGAACAGATGCGTCTGCAGCCCGGCGAAGTCGTTCAGCGCCACGTCGTCGCCGACATGGACGAGATCATGTTCGGTCAGATCGGTGGTATCGATATAGCAGCGCTTGCCGATCTTCGCGCCCATCAGCCGCAGATAGAGCGGCAGCCAGGGCGTGCCGCGCAGCGGTTCCAGCAGGTTCGGCACCGCCAGATTCTCATAAGTCGCGGTTACCAGCTCGGTGCGCCACACGAAGGTGCTCCACAGCGGCGCCGTGGTGACGCGGTAGCGGCCCATGACGATCCATTTCAGCGCCAGCACGAACGCACCGCACGCCAGCGCGAATCCGACATAGAGGAACGGGAAGCTCGCCACGATCAGCAGCCCGCCATGATCCATGTCGCTGATATCGCCCACCACCGAGAGCAACAGGCTGAACAGCGCGAGGAAGACGGTGAGCGACAGCGTCATCCGCACCGCCTCGATCGCCAGCCGCGTGGCGATCAGCCGGCGCGAAGGATTGAACCGCGCGCCCTCGTCGAACATCGTGCTCACCTGGCGCACGGGCAGTTGGAGCGGCGGTGATCCGAACCAGGTGCTGCCGGGCTCGAGCGCCTGGGCCGGGTCGGCGGGCGGCTTGGAGAGCACGCCGATCAGCACCTCGTCGCCGATCGCGGTGCCGGTGGGCAGCAGGGCGGAATTGCCGATGAAGCTGCGCCGGCCGATCCGGGTATGCGCGAGATTGATCGTGCCGCGGCCGATCCGCGCCGCGCCGAAGATCACCGAATCGGCGATGAAGCTCTCCGCCCCGATCTCGACCAGATCGGGCACGATCGCGCTTGCCGTCGAGATCTCCGCACGCCGCCCGATCTTCACGCCCAGCGCGCGATACCAGGGGATCACGTAAAGCGTGGCGAAGATCGGGTGAAGCAGGCGGAGCGCCAGATCGTTGACCTGCTGCACGAACCAGTAGCGGACATAGAACCAGCTTCGCAGCGGATAGGCGCCGGGCCGCACCTTGCCGAGGATCAGCCGTTTCGCCGCCACCGTCAGCACGCACATCATGATGACATAGGTGGCCGCCAGCAGTGGCGCGAGCAGCTCATAGGTATAGCCCGCCGTCGCCCAGTCGATCTCGATCAGCGCGATCAGCCCGGGCGCGATCGGCAGGATAGCGACGAGCGGCAGCAGCAGCGCGCCGACGAACAGCCCGATCGCCGGACCGATCCCGCGCGCGCCGGCGGGCGGCGTGTCGGCATGGTTCGGCGCATGATCGCTCCGGTGCGCGGGCGATCCGGCCCAGCGTTCGCCCGCCGGGATCGTGGCGCCGGCGGCGAGCGACGACAACTCGTCGAGCGCCGCGCCGTCGCCCAGCGCCGCATCGCGTCCGATTACCGCCATCGATCCGACGAACGCGCCCGCGCCGATCGTCGCGGTGCCGAGCCGCAGCAGCCCGCGCTCCACCGCGCTCGTCGCCAGCACCGCCTGATCGCTGATGATCGACTCGTCACCCGCTGAGATGAGGTCCGCCGCATCGATGATGCCCGTGCCGATATGGACTCCGCGCCCGATCTTCGCACCCAGCATCCGGTAATAGCCGCGGATCATCGGCGTGCCCGCCAGATAAGGCGTGGCGGTGGCGCCGATCACGCGGCGCACCAGCCACCAGCGGAAGTAATAGCCGCCCCAAAGCGGATAATCGCCCGCCTTGTAGCGACCGATCACGATCCACTTGATCGCGATCGACAGCAGCATCGCCGCGATCGGGATCAGCACGAACGACAGCCCGCTGATCGCCAGCGCCTCCAGCCGCGGCATGGTCGCCGCCAGCCAGGTATAGGCGACATAGGGGAAGAACCATTGCAGCCCCGCCAGCGCGAAGATCGGCAGCAGCGCGACGGTCTGCGCGGCGACGCACAGCCGCCGCGTCCAGGCGCCGACGCGCGGGAAGCTCGTCTCGTCCAGCACCGCGACGGGCGCCGCACCACCGATCCGCAGCGCCAGCGCGCGGATCGTGGGGGCGGCGTAGAGATCCTCCAGCGACAGGCCTTCCAGGCCCGACACCTTGCGCGCCGACGATACGAGCCGCGCGGCCTTCAGCGAATGGCCGCCCAGATCGTCGAACAGATCGTCCGTCACCGAGACGGGTTGCGGCGCAAAGGCGGCGGCCCAGATCGTGTGGAGCTTCGCCTCCATCGGTGTGGAGGGCGCGACCACGACATGATCGGCGCTCGCCTCCACCTGCGGGCGGACGAGCGCCTTGCGATCGACCTTGCCCGAGGCGGGCAGGGTGGGGAACGCCTGGAGGAGCTGATAGGCGGCGGGGCGCATATAGCCCGGTAGGCGCTCCTTCACGCGGTCGCGCAGTCCGGCGAGATCGATCGCCTCGTCGCCGCGCGGCAGCAGGAAGGCGGCCAGGAATTCGGCGCCGTCATCGTCGCGGAACAGCTGGACGACCGTCTGCGCGACGCCAGGCCATTCGCCGATGACCGACTCGATCTCGGCGAGTTCGACGCGGAAGCCGCGGATCTTCACCTGCGTGTCGATCCGGCCGACGAAATCGATGTCGCCCGCGGCATCGAGCCGGACGAGATCGCCCGATCGATAGACCGGCTCGGGCACGCCCGACAGGCCATCGAACGGCGTCATGACGAACTTTTCGGCGGTGAGGTCGGGCCGGTTGACATAGCCGGCGCCCACGCCGGGGCCGCCGAGGATCAACTCGCCCTCCTGGCCCGCCGGTACCGGCTGCAGCGCCTCGTCGACGATCCACGCGGTATAGCCGGGAAGCGGCTTGCCGATCGTGATCCGCTGGCCGGGCTGGAGCTCGGTCCAGGTCGCGGTGACCGTCGTCTCGGTCGGGCCATAGGTGTTGAGCAGCCGGAGCCCGGGCCGGGCGAGGCGCCGCGGCAGTTCGGGCGGGCAGGCCTCGCCGCCCATGTTCAGCAAGCGGAGGCTGGGCAAGGGATGCTCGACCAGCGCGAGCAGCGAGGGCACGACGTGCCAGATGGTAACGCCCGCGGCGTCCAGTGCGACGGCGATGTCGGGCCCGCTGCTGGCCAGCGCCTCGGTCGGCACGATCACGCGCGCGCCGACGAAGAACGCGGTCCACATCGTCTCGACCGACATGTCGAAGGCAAGGCTGAACCCGCCGAAGCAGATGTCGCTCGGCTCCAGCGCCAGGATCGCGCTTTCGCAGCGGACGAGATGGCATGCGTTGCGGTGCCGGATCATCACCCCCTTGGGGCGGCCGGTCGTGCCCGAGGTGTAGATGATGTACGCCAAATCGTCCGGTTCCGACCCGGTGTCGGCCCGCGTCAGCCCCTCGGGCAGTTCCGCTGCGATATCGCCGAGTGCGGCGTCGATCGCGAGCGTCGCACCGGGGATCGTGGCCACGCGATCGGACAGCGTGAGCGTCAACGCCGCGCCACTGTCGCCCACGATATAATCGATCCGGTCGGCGGGGTAGCCCCAGTCGACCGGCACATAGGCCGCCCCCGTCCACAACACGCCGAGGATTGCCATATATTGATCGAGCCCGCGCGGCAGGCAGATGACGACGCGGTCGCCGCGCCCGATGCCGAGCCCGCGCAGGTGATGCGCGAGCCCCAGGCTGCGCTGGCGAAGGTCCCCATAGGTCCAGTGATCCCGGCGGCCATATTCGTCGTCCGCGCCGAGCAACTGGAGTGCGACCGACGCGTGGTTCGCGCGCGCCACGCCATCGAAGATCTCGTGGAGCAGTTCGTCGCGCGCATAAGGCTCCTGCGGGCGGAGCGCAGGTGCGGCGGCGATCGAGGCCTCGCGCTTGGTATCGGGGGCTGCGTGCTGCTGCACGTCGGCGAAATCGGTGGCGGTCATGAGGCTCCTGTGCCCGTTCAACGCGCCACGCGCCATGGGGTGCCGGCGTTGCGAACTCTTGTGGTCATGCGGCCCAGGCAGCGACGTCGTTCTGCTCGCCGATCAGCGCGAGGCCATGCGCCACCGACGTGAGTTCGCCACCGCTCGCGAGGCGTTCCTCACCGAACCGCTCGGCGAACAGGCGGCGCAACCGCGGCGTGAGCGAGGTGCCGCCGGTTAGGAACACCCGGTCGATCGCCGCGGCCTCGATGCCCGCCGATTCGAGCGCGCGGTCCACCGCCGCCTCGATCCGTGCCACGTCGGGCGCGATCCACGCCTCGAACTGCGCGCGAGTCACCCCGGCCTCGATCGAAAGACCGCCGCCTTCGAACGCGAAGCGTGCGTCCTCGCCCATCGAAAGCGCGCGTTTGGCCGCACTCACCGCATCGTAGAGCGCATAGCCCTGTT
Source organism: Sphingomonas sp. GC_Shp_6 (assembly GCF_026540835.1). NCBI lineage: Bacteria > Pseudomonadati > Pseudomonadota > Alphaproteobacteria > Sphingomonadales > Sphingomonadaceae > Sphingomonas > Sphingomonas sp. GC_Shp_6. The sequence goes on from NZ_JALNUO010000016.1 coordinate 26,379, forward strand.
CGCCCTCGATCACCGCGATCATCCGCCCGATCGCGGCAGGATCGATCGCGGCGCGGCGCAGCGTCTCCAGTTCGGCCAGCGTCCGCCGGTTGCGCATCAGCGCGAGCCGCGACCAGTCGCCGAAATCGGCATACCAGCCGCCGGGGATCTCCAGCACCTTGTCGAACGAGCGATAGCCGCCGCCCTTGCCGAGCAGCGGCAGGACGAGCTGGTCCATCAGCCGATAGTCGAACCGGTCGCCTGCGATGCCGACGCCGGCCGAGCCCAGCGGGATGCAGCGCCGCGCCGCGCCCGGCTTGGCGATGTGCACGACCGAGAAGTCACTGGTGCCGCCGCCGAAATCGGCGACCAGGATCGTGGCGGGTTCGGTGATGCGCGCGGCATAGCTGAACGCCGCGCCGATTGGTTCGTAGACATAATGGATCTCGGCGCCGAGTCCCGCCATCATCGCCCCATAGCGTTCGCGCGCCAGCGCTTCGTCGGGGCGATGGCCGGCATAGGTCACCGGCCGCCCGACGATGACGCGCGCCGCGCCGCCGTCGAGCGGACCGCCAGCGCGCGCCGCCATCTTGTCGAGGAACAGCCGCCCGAGCTCCTCGAACCGGTAGCGGCGTTCGAACACGCTCGCATGTTCGAACGAGGCGTTGGCGGCGACCGACTTGAACGATTGCAGGAATCGGCTGCTGCCCGGATCGGCGAGATATTCCGCGATCGCCCAGGGGCCGCCTTCCGCCGCGATCCCGCCGCGGGTGTCGTCATCCTGCCAGAAGCAGAGCGCCGAGCGGAAGACCGGTTCTGGCTCGCCATCCGGCCCGGTCAGCGCCACGAGTTCGGCCACCCCGCCGCGCGCGACCGCGGCGACGGTGTTGGTGGTGCCGAAATCCAGTCCGAGCGCGAAGGGGGGAGGGTTCGTCATGCCGCGCGCCCTACACGCCCCGTCGGGGTCCACAAGCCGCCGGGTGGCACATGCATCGTCACCCGGCGGATGCGTGTCAGTGGTTGTCGCGCGGCAGGCCCATCGTCTGGGCGATGCGCTGGTATTTCTCGGCGCCTTCGAGGATCGCGCCGTCCTGCATCTGGCCGACCACACTGCGCTGGATCTCTTGCCACGGCGTCTGCGAGGCGGGATAGGCATAGCCGCCCGTCGCGGTCAGCGCCCGCCGCCGCTCGGCCAGTTCGTCATCGGGAATCAGCACGTCGGCGCTGCCGCGACCCAGATCGATGCGGACCCGGTCGCCGGTGCGGATGAGCGCCAAGCCGCCCATCGCCGCCGCTTCGGGACTGGCGTTCAGAATCGACGGGCTGCCCGACGTGCCCGATTGCCGGCCATCGCCGATGCAGGGCAGCGCATGCACCCCCTCGCGGATCAGATAGGCGGGCGGCCGCATGTTCACGACTTCGGCCGCGCCCGGATAGCCGATCGGCCCCGCGCCGCGCATGAAGAGCAACGTATCGGTGGTGATGCCGAGCGACGGATCGTCAATCCGGTGATGATAATCCTCCGGCCCGTCGAACACGACCGCAGGCCCTTCGAATGCATCGGGATCGTCCGGATTGGAAAGATAGCGGGCGCGGAATTCGGGGCTGATGACGCTCGTCTTCATGATCGCGCTGTCGAACAGATTGCCGCGCAGCACGATGAAGCCCGCTTCCTCCTTCAACGGCTCGGCGAAGCGGTGGATCACCTTTTCGTCTTCGATCGTCGCTTCGCGGCAATTGTCGCCGATGCTCTTGCCGTTGGCGGTGATCGCATCCTCGTGGATCAGACCCTGGCGCATGAGTTCGCTCACCACCGCGGGAACGCCGCCCGCGCGGTAGAAATCCTCGCCCAGATATTCGCCTGCGGGCTGCAGGTTCACCATCAGCGGCACCTTGTGGCCATGCGTCTGCCAGTCATCGATCGGCAGGTCGACGCCGATGTGACGCGCGATCGCGGCCAGATGGATCGGCGCGTTGGTCGATCCGCCGATCGCCGAATTGACGACGATGGCGTTGCGGAACGCCTCTTTCGTCAGGATGTCGCTGGGTTTCAGATCCTCGTGTACCATTTCCACGATCCGCCGACCGGTGTGATAGGCCACCTCCTGCCGATCGCGATACGGCGCGGGGATCGCGGCCGAGCCCGGCAACTGCATGCCCAGCGCTTCCGCCAGGCTGTTCATCGTGGTGGCCGTGCCCATCGTGTTGCAATAGCCGGTGGACGGCGCGGACGAGGCGACGAGCTTGATGAAACCCGCCTCGTCGATCTCGCCCGTCGCGAGCAGCTCGCGCGCCTTCCACACGATCGTGCCCGAGCCGGTGCGCTCGCCCTTGTGCCAACCGTTGAGCATCGGCCCGACGGACAGCGCGATCGCCGGAATGTTCACGGTGGCCGCGGCCATCAGGCAGGCGGGCGTCGTCTTGTCGCAACCGATCGTCAGCACCACCGCATCGAGCGGATAGCCGTAGAGCGTTTCGACCAGCCCCATATAGGCGAGGTTGCGATCCAGCCCCGCGGTCGGACGCTTGCCCGTTTCCTGGATCGGGTGGACGGGGAATTCGAGCGCGATGCCGCCCATCTCGCGGATGCCCTCGCGCACGCGTTCGGCCAGCACGAGATGGTGGCGGTTGCACGGCGAAAGGTCGCTGCCCGTCTGGGCGATGCCGATGATCGGCCGGCCCGACCGAAGCTCCTCCAGACTGAGCCCGAAATTCAGATAACGCTCCAGATACAGCGCCGTCATGTCGATATTGTCGGGATTGTCGAACCACGCACGGCTGCGCAGACGGGGAGCATCGTTCATCGAAGTGTCTTTCAGCGGGTCGTGGAGAGGCGGTAGATCATGACATGCCGGTAAGGCTTGCCGGGATCGACGCGTGCCGAAACGAAGTTCGGCTGATTGGGCGCGTCGGGAAATTTCTGGGGCTCGAGCGCGATGCCGTCGCCCATCCGATAGAGATGGCCATGTTTGCCAAGATAGGTGCCATCGAGAAAATTGCCGGTATAGAATTGCACGCCGGGCTCGGTGCTCAGCACTTCGAGCACGCGGCCCGATTGCGGGTCCTCCAGTCGCGCCGCCAGTTCGGGTGTCGCGGTCAGGCCCTTGTCGAGCGCGAAATTGTGATCGTAGCCCTGGCCGTAGCGGATCTGCTGATCGCGGCCGTCGCGGATGCCGTCGGCGACTCGGCGGGGCGTGCGGAAATCGAACACCGTGCCAGCGACCGGACGCAGCGCGCCCGTCGGGATCAGGCGGGCGTCCACCGGCGTGATCGCGCGCGCCGGGATCGTAAGCCGATGCCCGGTGGCGCCATTCGGCGAGCCTTCGCCCGCTAGGTCGAAGATGCCGTGGTTGGTCATGTTGACGATCGTCGGCTTGTCGGTCTTGGCCTCGAACGCGATGGTCAGCGCGCCGGCTTCGTCGAGCGAATAGGTGACGCTGACGTCCAGATTGCCCGGATAGCCGGACTCGCCATCGGGGCTGCGATGCGTGAGCACGACGCTGGCGTTCGCCCCGCTCTTCACCGACGCGATCCGCCACAGCGTTTTGTCGAAACCCTTGCCGCCGCCGTGCAGCGAGTTCGTCTTGTCGTTCAGCGGCAACTGATACGTCTTGCCGCCGAGCGTGAAGTGGCCGCCGGCGATGCGATTCGCGTAGCGGCCGACGGTCACGCCGAAGAAATTGGGATGCTCGGCATAAGAGGACGCATCGTCATAGCCCAGCATGACGTCGGCGACCCGGCCCTGGCGATCGGGCGCCATCAGCGCCTGCAGCGTGGCGCCGTAGGTCAGGATCCGCGCGCTGACGCCGTGGGCGTTGGCGAGCGTGACGGCCTCGACCGCCGCACCGTCCTTCAGCGTTCCCGCCGGTTCGCGCCGGGCCTCGGCGGCATCGGCGATCCCGTGCGCCGCAATCGACGAGACCAAGGCGATCATCGCCGATCCCAGCTTGCTCATTCTTCGCATGCACCCCACCCTTGCTGACCATCGGCCCCGTTGACGGGCCGTTCGATCCTATATAGTCCGACAAGAACAACGAGGGCAAGCTGTGCGGCAGACCTTTGGGTGCCGATACGGTATAGAAAAAGAGGATCAGGGCATGGCAACACCGATCGGGCTTACCGGCGCGGCGACGAGCGAAGCGGCGGCCGGCCCAAGCTATCGCTCGGCGCTGACGCTGCTGGCCAGCCTGTTCTTCATGTGGGGCTTCATCACGGTCATCAACAACACGCTGCTGCCGCATCTGCGCAGCGTGTTCGACCTGAGCTACACGCAGACCACGCTGATCGAGAGCGTGTGGTTCATCGCCTATTTCTTCGCCTCCATCCCCTCGGCCAAGCTGATCGAGCGGATCGGCTATCAACGATCGATGGTGTTCGGCCTCGCGCTGATGGCTGGGGGGGCGCTGCTGATGGTGCCCGCCGCGCGCATCCCCTCCTATGGCGTGACGCTCGTCGCGTTGTTCGTGATAGCCAGCGGCATCACGCTGCTTCAGGTCGCGGCCAACCCCTATGTCGCGGTGGTGGGGCCGCCCGAGACCGCGTCGTCGCGGTTGAACCTCGTCCAGGCGTTCAACTCGGCGGGTGCGACGCTGGCGCCGCTGTTCGGCGGCTATCTGATCCTCGGCCGATCGACGTCGGGCACGGCGGTGGCGGGCGCTGCCGCGCTGACGCCGGCCGAGCGGCTGGCCGACGCGCAATCGGTCGTGCTGCCCTATCTCATCGTAGCCGGCATTCTCGTCGTGCTCGCGGTCGTGATCGCCCGCTTTCCGCTGCCGGCGATGGGCGCGGCGACCGAGCGTGCGGCCAAGGCGGAGCGGCGCGGCCAGTCGCTCTGGGCGCACCGCAATCTGGTGTTCGGCATCCCAGCGATCTTCATATACCTGATCGCCGAGATCGGCGTGGCGAACCTGTTCATCAATTTCGTCAGCCAGCCGCAGATCGGCAACCTCACCCACGAACAGGCATCGCATTATCTGTTCATCCTGTGGGGCGGGATGATGGTGGGGCGTCTGCTCGGCAGCTATGTGATGCGCACCGTGCCCGCCGAGCGCGTGCTGGCGCTGGCCAGCGTGGGCGCGTGCGCGGTGATGCTGGTCGCCAGCTTCGCCACCGGCCATGTCGCGATGTGGGCGCTGATCTCGGTCGGGCTGTTCCACTCGATCATGTTCCCGACGATCTTCACGCTGGGCATCCGGGGTCTGGGACCGCTGACGGAAGAGGGCGCCGGGCTGCTCATCATGGCGATCGCCGGAGGTTCGCTGGTGATCGTACAGGGCTGGCTCGCGGACCATTACGGTCTCCAGGCGTCGTTCCTGCTGACCGCGGCGTGCGAGCTGTACGTGCTGTTCTACGCGGTCTGGGGCGCCAAGCCCACCGCCGCATTGCCCGAGCGGCAGATCTAGAACGGCATGACGTTAAATTGATCCAGTTTCTCTTCTGTTCGTGCTGAGCTTAGCGAACCGCGCTCTCCGCACGCGCCCTCGCAGTCTGAACAGGTCCCCTTCGGGGGAGCTCAGGACAGGCTTCGACAAGCTCGGGGCGAACGGGTCCAGGTAACGTCTCCCGCGCTAGGCGCGCCCACGCTCAGCCGGCGGCGCGCTTCGCCGGCTGGACGTGGGCGACGATCCGCTCCAGCGCCTGCTGCTCGATCTCGCCCAATTCGCCCAACGTCTGGAGCAGTGCGCTCTGTTGCTTCTCCAGCTCGCCGATGCGCAGGCGGCAGCGCTCCGCCAGCGCGCGCATCTGTTCGACATGCTGCGGATCGGCCTCGTACAGATCGAGGAACTCGCGGATGTCGCGCAGCGAAAATCCCAGCCGCTTGCCGCGCAGGATCAATTGCATCCGCGCCATCTCGCGCCGGGTATAGACACGCGCGGTGCCGATCCGGTGCGGCGCGATCAGCCCGCGATCCTCGTAGAAGCGCAGCGTCCGCGTCGTGATGCCCAACGCATCCGCCGTTTCCTGGATGCCGCGCAATTCGGTCTCGGCCTGGTCCAATCCATTCTCCCCTCGTGTCAGCCGCCTGCCGCTCTTGCGGTCTCTTCTTCGACCAGCTCCTTCTTGGAAAGCTTGCCGATCAACGTCTTGGGGAGACTGTCGCGGATTTCGACGCTGCGGGGAAGCTCGATCTTGCTGACCTTGTCACGCAAAAAATCGCGCAGCGCTTCACCCGTCACCGTGCCAGCGGCATGGAGCGTCACGAACGCCTTGGGCGATTGGCCGCGATAGGGGTCGGGAACGCCGATCACGACGGCTTCGGCGACCGCGGGGTGCTCGTAGAGCGCCTCCTCGATCACGCGCGGATAGACGTTGTAGCCGCCGCACAGGATCAGATCCTTGATCCGGTCCACGATGAACAGATAGCCGTCGGCATCGAGATGGCCCACGTCGCCGGTGCGCAGCGCGCCGTCGACGAAGGCGCCTTCGGTTTCGGCGGGCTGGTGCCAATAGCCGCTCATGACTTGCGGCCCGCGCGCGCAGATCTCGCCATTTTCCCCGCGCGGCAGCAGCATCTGGGGATAGGTGCGGTCGCGGATCTCGATCGTGGTGCCGGGGAAGGGGAGGCCCGCCGATCCCGGCCGGTTCGCGCCGTCGATCGGATTGCAGGTGATGATCGGCGAGGCTTCTGACAGGCCATAGCCCTCCACCAGCCGCGCGCCGGTGCGCGCCTCGAACGCGCTTCGTACCTCGGCGGGCAGCGCCGCGCCGCCCGAGATGCAGGCGCGGATCGCCGACAAGTCGATCGGCTGCGTCTCGGCGGCCTCGGCGATCGCGGCATAGATCGTTGGTACGGCGGGAAAATAGGTCGGCTGGCGCCGGGCGATCAGCGCGAGCGTGGCTTTCAGATCATAGCGCGGCAACAGCAGCATCTCGGCGCCGGCACGGATCGCGAAGGTGAGCACCGTGGTGAGCGCGAAGACGTGGAACAGCGGCAACACTCCCAGCACCCGGTCCGGCTCCGCCCGCTCGCCGCCGACAAAGGCGACCATGGCGTCGGCATTGGCGACGAGATTGGCGTGGCTCAGCATCGCCGCCTTGGGCAGCCCCGTGGTGCCGCCGGTATATTGGAGGACGGCCACCGCCTCGGGCGACACCACGACCGGCGCCGCCTTGGCGTCCCCTGCCAGCAGATCGGCGAACAGCGCGTGCCGTGCGTCGCGGCGAACCCGCGCGATCTCGCGCCGTTTGAACAGGCGATAGGCGATCGATTTGAGCGGCGGCAGCGCGTCCGCGATCGGGCAGGTCACGACATGGGCGACGCCTACCTCCGCCGCCACCTTGGTGACACGCGCATGGAGTTCGGGAATGTCGCAGGTGGCGATCACCGACGCACCCGAATCGACCAGCAAATGGCGCAGCTCGCGTTCGACATAGAGCGGATTGACGTTCACCACCGTGCCGCCTGCGCGCAACGTCGCGAAGAACAGGATCGGATAATAAGGCAGGTTGGGCAAGCACAGCGCCACGCGCGTGCCCCTCGTCACGCCCAGCGCCTGAAGCCCTGCGGTGGCGCGATCCACCGCTTCACCCAGCTCGCGATAGCGGGTGATCCGGCCGAGAAAGTCGATCGCGGCGCGTTCGGGAAAGCGCGCGACCGTATGGTCGAGCAGGTCGGTCAGCAGCCGCGGCACGAAGGCGAGTGGAATGCCCGTCGCCGATCCGTCCTGCCCATGGCCCGTTGCCGGCTCGCCGATCCCGTCATTCATGCTCGCTCTCCCGGTCATGTCGCGTCCGGCCATCTTGATGAGGCCCGGCGCTTTCCCTATACGGGAACTAGTGCACCTTTACGGCACATCGCAAGGCCCAGAGGCCGGCGTGCCAATCGAGAGGATCTTATGACCGACGTCGTGATCGCAGGCTATGCCCGCTCGCCCTTCCACCTCGCCGGCAAGGGCGATCTCGCCCGCGTGCGGCCCGACGACCTCGCCGCGCAGGTGATCCGCGGCCTGATCGAGCGCACCGGCGTCGATCCCGCCGAGATCGAGGATATCGTGCTCGGCTGCGCCTTCCCGGAAGGCGAGCAGGGGCTGAACGTGGCGCGGATGATCGGCCTGCTCGCCGATCTGCCGCTGTCGGTCGGCGGCATGACGGTGAACCGCTTCTGCGGATCGTCGATGAGCGCGATCCACATCGCGATGGGCCAGATCCGGATCGGTGCGGGCGAGGCGTTCATCTGCGCCGGCCTCGAATCGATGAGCCGCGTGCCGATGGGCGGCTATAATCCGTTGCCCAACCCGGCGCTCGCGAAGAAGAACGCCGGGGCCTATATGGGCATGGGCGAGACGGCCGAGAACGTCGCGCGCAACTATCAGATCACGCGCGCCGAGCAGGAGGCGTTCGCGGTGACGAGCCAGCACAAGGCCGCGGCGGCGCGCAGCGACGGACGCCTGGCGGACGAGATCGTGCCGATCACGACCAAGGCCGGCGTGGTGAGCGAGGACGGCACGATCCGCCCCGACACCAGCGCGGAGGGGCTGGCGGGGCTCAAGCCCGCCTTCGACCAGGAGGGCACGGTGACCGCCGGCACGTCGTCGCCGCTGACCGACGGCGCATCGGCGGTGCTCGTCACCTCGGAGGATTTCGCGAAGCGCCACGGCCTGAAGATCCTCGCGCGGATCGTCGCGGTCGGCGTGTCGGGCATCGCGCCCGAGACGATGGGGCTGGGGCCGATCAGCGCCTCGCAAAAGGCGCTGGCGCGCGCCGGCATCGCGACCGGCGATCTGGACATCGTCGAGATCAACGAGGCCTTTGCCAGCCAGGCGATCGCCTGCATCCGCGATCTCGGCCTTAAGGACGGCACGATCAACCTGGATGGCGGTGCGATCGCGATCGGCCATCCGCTCGGCGCCACCGGTGCGCGGATCGTCGGAAAGGCCGCCGCCCTGCTGGAGCGTGAGGGCGGCCGCTATGCGCTCGCCACCCAGTGCATTGGCGGCGGGCAGGGCATCGCCACCGTGCTGGAGCGCGTGTGATGGCCGATGTCATCAAGAAGGTCTGCGTGATCGGCGCCGGCGTCATGGGCGCAGGGATCGCGGCCCAGGTGGCCAATGCCGGCGTGCCCGTGCTGCTGCTCGATATCCCGGCGAAGGACGGTCCGGATCGCGACGCGGTCGCCAAGGGCTCGGTCGCCCGAATGCTCAAGACCGAGCCCGCACCGTTCATGTCCAAGGCCGCGGCGAAGCTCGTGGAGACGGGCAATATCGACGATCATCTGGACCGCGTCGCCGAATGCGACTGGATCGTGGAGGCGATCGTCGAGCGGCTCGACATCAAACAGGCGCTCTATGCGCGGCTGGAGACGCTGAAGCGTCCGGGCACGGCGGTCTCGTCCAACACCTCGACCATCCCGCTCGGCCATCTGGTCGAGGGGCGCTCGGATCAGTTCCGGCGCGACTTCCTCATCACCCATTTCTTCAATCCGCCGCGCTATATGCGCCTGATCGAGATCGTCCGCGGCGCGGACACCGATCCGGTGGTGGCGGGCAGGGTGGAGGCGTTCGTCGATCGCGCGATGGGCAAGCGCATCGTTCCTGCCAAGGATACGCCGGGTTTCATCGCCAACCGCATCGGCACTTATTGGCTGGCGGTCGCGATCAATGCGGCGATGGACCAAGGGCTGAGCGTCGAGGAGGCGGACCAGATCGGCGGCCGGCCGATGGGCGTGCCCAAGACCGGAATCTTCGGGCTGGTCGATCTCGTCGGCGTCGATCTGATGCCGCTGCTGTCGAAGAGCCTGTCGTCCACGCTGCCCGCGGGCGATCCCTATTTCGAGACGGTGCGGCCGATGCCGCTCGTCGACCGGATGATCGCGGACGGCTTCACGGGTCGCAAGGGCAAGGGCGGTTTCTACCGGCTCGACAAACAGGCGGACGGCCGCCGCGTGAAGCAGGCGCTCGACCTCGCATCGGGCGATTACCGCGCGCAGGCGGAGCCGGCGGCCTTGCCGCCCGCGGCGGAAAAGAACCTGGCGGCCCTGATCGACGCACCCGGCAAGGTCGGGCAGTTCGCCTGGGAGGTGCTCGGCAAGACGCTCGCCTATGCCGCGATGCTCGTCGGTGAGGCGGCGGACGATATCGTTGCGATCGATGACGCGATGAAGCTCGGCTACAACTGGAAATATGGGCCGTTCGAGCTGATCGACCGGCTGGGCGGCGGCATGCTCGCCACGCGGTTGCGCGCCGAGGGCAGGGCGGTGCCGTCGATTCTCGATACCGCGGGCACGCGCCCGTTCTACCGCGTGCAGGATGGTCGCCGCCAATATCTGACGACCGGCGGCGACTATGCCGATCTGCGCCGCGCGGACGGCGTGTTGCTGCTGGAGGACGTGAAGCTGCGCGAACAGCCGCTGCTGAAGAACGGCTCGGCGGCGCTGTGGGACGTGGGGGACGGCGTCGCGGCACTCGAATTCACCACCAAGATGAACGCGCTCGACGGCGAGATCATGGCGCTGATCGGCGAAGCGATCCCACTCGTCGCGGCGCGGTTCCGCGCCCTGGTGATCTACAACGAGGGGACGAACTTCTCGGCCGGCGCCAATCTCGGCGTCGCGATGTTCGCGGTGGCGGGCGGCCTGTGGGACATGATCGAGCAATCGGTCGCCGGTGGCCAGCAGGCGATGAAGGCGCTGAAATACGCGCCCTTTCCGGTGGTGGCGGCGCCCGCTGGACTGGCGCTGGGCGGCGGATGTGAGGTGCTGCTCCATGCCGATGCGATCCAGGCGCATGCCGAAACCTATGCGGGCCTTGTCGAGTGCGGCGTGGGGCTGATCCCCGGATGGGGCGGCAATGGCGAGATGCTCGACCGGTTCGCGCGTTCGCCGATGATGCCCAAGGGGCCGATGCCCGCGGTCGCCAAGGTGTTCGAGATGGTGTCGACCGCCAAGGTCGCCAAATCCGCCGCCGAAGCGCGCGAGATGATGATCCTGCGCGGCGGCGACGGCGTCACCATGAACCGCGACCGGCTGCTGGCGGACGCCAAGGCCAAGGCGCTGTCGCTGGTGGAAGGCTATGCGCCACCCGCCAGGCCCGGCTATCGTCTGCCCGGCGAAAGCGGTCGCGTCGGGATCGCCGACGTGGTCCGCGGCTTCCAGGCGCGGGGCATCGCGACCGCCTATGACGGCGTGGTCGGCGAACGACTCGCACAGGTGCTGACCGGCGGCGACGCCGATCTGGTCGATACGGTGAGCGAGGAGGCGTTGCTCGATCTGGAACGCGCGCAGTTCATGGCGAGCATCCATGACGAGCGCACCCAGGCCCGGATCAAGCAGATGCTCACGACGGGCAAGCCGCTGCGCAACTGACACCCATCGACGCCGGCATCACCGGGCATCCGCGCGGATGCCCGGTGATCCCAAGACACAAGGCGCTTGACGCGAGCGGTTCGCGGATTACTTGCTTGCCGCATAGGTCAGCCAACGCACGCTTTGGTCTAATGGCTGACGCAGATCGCGACCGTACAGATACGGCGCTTCACCATCCCGCCCGGTTTGGGTGGGGGAAGAAGGAGAGGATGATGATCGGATCCGTCATGATCGGCCTGATGCTGGCCGCCGCGCCACCCGCCGGTGCCGATACCGCGATTGGCCATTGGAAGACCGAGACTCACAACGCGATCGTCGAGATCACGCATTGCGGCCCGTCGCTCTGTGGCCGCATCGTCACCTCCGATCTGCTGCGGGCCCAGCCTGACCTGCGCGATGCCAAGAATGCGAACGCCGCGCTGCGCAACCGCCCGATCAAGGGCCTGCAATTCCTCAGCGGCTTCACGCGCGACGGCGACGCCTGGAGCGGCGGATCGATCTACAACGCCGATGACGGCAAGACCTACGGCGCCAAGGTGACGCCGCTCGGCGCCGACCAGTTGAAGGTGCGCGGCTGCGTCTTCGTGCCCTTCTGCAAGACCCAGACCTGGACGCGCGTGCGCTGATTCGTCGCCGTTTCCCCTTTCACCTATCCCGCAAACAGGATCGCCCCATGTCCCCCACCAAGCTCGTTCTGCTCGGCGCCACTGCCGCCTCCGCCTTCGCCATGTCGGGCGCGGCACATGCGCAGGCCTTCTACCTCCAGGAACAGTCCGCCCGCGCCGCCGGCCGCGCCTTTTCGGGCGAAGTGGCCGACACCGGCGCCTCGTCGCTGTGGTGGAACCCCGCCGCTATCGCCGGGCAGACCGATGCCGAAGTGGCGCTCAGCGCCGCGGCGATCCTGCCGCACGGCGACGTGGTCGACCGCGGCACGCTGATCCGCCGTCCAGGCCAAAGCTTCGCGCCCATCGGCGGCGACACGATTTCGCGCAACCCGATCAGCAACGGCGTGCTGCCTTCGGGCGCGATCGCTTTCCCGCTCGGCGACCGGGTCGCGATCGGGCTCGCGATCACGTCGCCGTTCAGCTTCACCACGGACTACAAGGCGTCAAGCTGGGCGCGCTACACCGCCGATCGCACCAAGCTGCTCACCTTCGACATCCAGCCTTCGATCGGCATCGCGCCCACCGACTGGCTGCGGATCGGCGGCGGCGTGAATGTCGAGCATAGCTATGCCAGCCTCAGCAATGCGCTGCCCAACGTGCTCGCCTCGCTACCCGATGGCGAGCAGCAATTGGAAGGCGCGGGCTGGGACGTGGGCTGGACGGCCGGCGCGCAGATGCACAACGACGTCGTTACGATCGGCTTCAGCTACAAATCCTCCATCCGCCACACGCTGAAGGGCGATCTGACCATTTCCGGTCTGGTCGGCCCGCTCGCCGCGTCGAACGCCAGCCTGTCCGGTATTGAAGCGCGCTTCAGCACGCCCGCGCAGGTGATCCTCGGCGGCCGGCTGCGCGCCACCAACCGGCTGACGCTCAACGCCCAATATATCCATTACACCTGGGACAAGTTCGACACGATCGCGCTCGGTGCGCCGATCAACCAGGCGATCCCGGAAAATTATCGCAACAGCTGGAGCATGGCCGGCGGGTTCGATTATGCCGTGACGCCGCGCCTGACCTGGCGTGCGGGCGTGCAGCGCGCGATCACGCCGACGCAGGACGGCCTGCGCGACGCCCGCGTGCCCGATGCCAACCGTTGGAACTACGGCACCGGTGCTTCCTATCAGTTGACGCGCCGCTTCACCGTCGATGCGGCCGCCAATTATGTCGATTTTTCGAATGCGTCGATCGACCGCGTGACGGCGGCCTATCCCGGAACCGCCGCCCAGACGCCGATCCTCACCAATGGCGAACTGCAGAACGCGCATGCCGTCGTCCTGTCGCTCGGCGGCCGCATGACGTTCTGATGCCCGCGCGGCCACGTCTCGCCCGGCGAGCGTGGCCGCGACAGGTTTATTGCGCTGGGGCCGATCCCGGCCGCAGATGGGCGAACATATGCGCGGCATAGTCCGCCTTGCCCAGTTCCACGCCTTGCGCACGCAGGATCGCATAGGCGGCCATGACGTGGAAATAGAATTGCGGCAGCGCCCAATCGCGTGAGTATTGCTCGGCCGTCAGGTCGAAGATCAGGCCTTGTGGCAAGGCGAGCTCGACCGCCGCCGCGGGATCGATCCATCGGCCGTGATCGATCGACGCCACCTTCACCTCCGCGAGCGTCTCCGCGATCCGTGATTGCGCCTCGGCGATCGTTCCCGGCCGCTCGGCCGCATTCCGTCCCTCGTCGCGCAGCACCGCCGCCGTGTCGGGCAGAGGTTCGCCGCGCAGCCGGAACACGCCCTCGAGCGCCTGCACGCACGCGAAGCGGATCTGGGTGGAAAGCGGAAACATGTCGGGCGCCAGACGCGCGACGAGCAGCGCTTCGGCTTCGCCGCCGGGCCGTTGCGCTTCGGCCTTGCCGAGCCAGGCGGACAGCGCCCCCAACATCTGCGCATAGGTGGGGACCAGAACGTCGGACAGGTTCACGATGGTTTCTCCTCGGGTGCGCGACGGTATAGGGCGCGACGCCCGTCGAGGCGATATGTCCGCCCCATCGTCGAAGCCCGTTTCTTCCCGCGATCATCGTTCGGCTATCCGCGCGGCTGCGACGATCAGGTCTCTCGCGCGTTGGCGAACGTATCGAAGGAGCCTGGCATGAAGACAATGGCGTTGCGCACACCGATCGGTCTGGATCGGCTGCTGGCGGAGGACCGCGCCGATCCGGGAAGCCCCGGCGCGGGCGAGATCAGGGTGGCGTTGCATGGCAGTTCGCTCAATTTCCACGATCTCGGCGTGGCGACCGGGAAGATGGGCGCCGCCGAGGGGCGCATCCCGATGGCCGACGGCGCGGGGATCGTCGAGGCGGTAGGCGCGGGGGTGACGGAGTTCGCGTGCGGCGACCTGGTGGTGTCGTGCTTCTTCCCCGATTGGCAGGACGGCAAGCCGACCGTCGGGGATTTCGCCCGCACGCCCGGCGACGGCATCGACGGCTTCGCGCAGGAATTCGTCGTGCGGCCGGCGACCGCGTTCACGCATGCACCCAAGGGCTATGATGCCGTGGAGGCGGCGACGATCACGACGGCGGGCCTGACGGCGTGGCGCGCGCTGATCGTCGATGGCCGGCTGAAGGCGGGCGACACGGTGCTGCTGCTGGGAACCGGCGGTGTGTCGATATGGGCGCTGCAGATCGCCAAGCTGATGGGCGCGACCGTGGCGATCACCTCCTCATCGGACGAAAAGCTGGAACGCGCCCGCGTTCTGGGCGCCGATCATGTGCTCAACTACCGCACGCAACCGGACTGGGGCGCCGCGGTGTACGACTGGACGGGCGGCCGCGGCGTCGACCATGTCGTCGAGGTCGGCGGCCCGGGCACGCTCGCGCAGTCGATTGCGGCGGTGCGCGTGGGTGGTCACATCTCGCTGATCGGTGTGCTGACGGGCGCGAGCGGCGAGGTGCCGACCGCCGCCCTGATGGGGAAACAGGCCCGTCTGCAGGGCCTCATCGTCGGCAGCCGGCGCGAGCAGCAGGATTTCGTGCGCGCGCTCGACGGTGCTACGATCCGGCCCGTGGTCGACCACCGCTTCCCGCTAGAACGCCTCGCCGATGCGTTCCGCTACGAAATGAGCGCGGCGCATTTCGGCAAGATCGGCATTGAATGGTGAGCGGCGGGTAGAGGAGGGGCCTGTGATCAAGCGGATCGTGTTCGCGGCGATCATGGTGGCGTCTCCGCCGGCATCGGCCCAGCGCGCCGAGCTGCCGGTTCGGCTGGTCGCGCTTCCGAACGGCGATCGGCGGTTCGCGACCACGCTGACGATCGACGGTCGATCGGTGGAGGTCGGCATCGACACCGGGTCGACGGGTCTGCGCGTGCTCCCGCGGGGACTGGGTGGCAGGACCGATACGCCGGCAGGCCCGAAGGTCATCTATCGCTACGATGTGGGAACCGCGATCGAGGGGGAGGCGGTCGTCGTGCCCGTCGCCGCCGGGCCGATCGCTGGCCCCGTTAAGCTGATGCGGATCGCCGCCATCGGTTGCACGCCCGATCACCCCGACTGTCCGGCAGCTCGCGCGATCCTGTCCACCTATGGCATCCAGAGCGACGGTATTGCCGGCCAGGGCTTCGCCGCGATCCTGGGCATCCGGCTGAAACACGAGGAGATCGACAATCCCTTCGCGCAACTCGGCATCCGGCGCTGGATCGTCGAGCTGCCGCGTTCGGCGACCGAGCAGGGGCGCATCGTGCTGAACCCGACCGACGCCGAGATCGCAGGGTATGCGCGGATCGCGGTGGACCGTGACGGCACGACGCCCGGCTGCCTGGTGGGCCCGCAAAGGATTTGCGGACGCGCCTTTTTCGACAGCGGAGCGGCCGGCCTGCGCGTGCTGCGCGACGCGCCGTTCCGCCCATGGGCGAACGGCACGCCGGCCACGATCAGCGTGGGATCGGGTGCCGCGACACGGAGCATCACGGTGACGATCGGCCGCCGCGACCAGGCAAGCGGCCTTTTCTATGCTCGACGGGACGGGGACACGCGCCTGTCGCTCGGCTTCGCGCCCTATTTTCGATGGTCTGTCCTCTACGACACGGACGAGCGGGAGGTCGGGGTGAAGCCGCGTTAGGCAAGCGCGCGGCACGGGCCTGGAGTACGTCCGCACCACGTACGCGGCAGGCTTTAGTGAAAGAATGGTGGCCGCACTTGGGCTCGAATCAAGGAACCGCCGATTAACAGGTCCCGTTCTGTTCTTCCCAAACGAGCCGCTTTCCTCCGCTTGCATCGGCGACCTTCCCAAGGGCCGGCCAGACGATGTTAAGCGAGAGTTTCGACAGAGAGGAATGGGCGGAACGTCAGCGCTGTTGCCACGCGCTGAAGGTCTCGGCATGGCTATCGCCTGCCTGGTGGCCGAGACGAAGGACGCCAGATCGCGGGAGCGTCCATCAAAGCACCGCCCTCGGCGGCTCGGCTGTTCGGGGCGCAGGTTTTTCCAGGCGCGGTCATTCAGATTTCGTTTGGAACGGCTCGGACGAACAAATGATCGAGACGGCGCTGCCGTGATCGGCGAAAGCGAGCCCGAACCCGTGCAGATCGGCGATCGCCTTGACGAGGCTGAGGCCGAGGCCCGCGCCTGCGCGATCGTGGCGTGCGCGGTAGTAGCGCTGGGTGACGAGCGGACGTTCGGCCAGAGGTACGCCTTCGCCCTGATCGGCAACCGTGATGATGGGCGCGGGTCCGATGCATCGCAGCAGCAGCTTGACCTCTCCCGCGGGCGGACCGAATTTCAACGCGTTGTCGAGCAGGTTGGAGACCGCCTCGATCAGCAGATCCGCGTCTCCTTCGACCATGGGGGCGCCCTCGATTTCACACCTCAGGTCGATACCGCGGTCCTCGGCGCTCGGCCGGTGCAGGTCGCAGGCGTCCTCGACCAGACGCGCGAGGTCGACGGCGCCGAAGCGACTACGGCGGGCGTCGTCGCCCAACTCCCGGATGCGCAGCAGCGCCGCCACCACGGAGAGCAGCGCGTCGACCTCGGCCAGCGCATTGTCGGCCACCTCCCGAAACGAGGCGAGCTCATCGGCGTCTCGCAGGCCACGTTCGAGCCGCGCGCGCAGTCTGGTCAGCGGCGTCCGCAGCTGGTGGGCGATGTCGTCGCCGATGCCGCGGACCTCCGCGATCAGCAGCTGCAGTCGGTCGAGCATGAGATTGATCTGCTCGCACAGGAGGCCGAAGCTATCGGGGCGCCGGCCGACCGGCAGGCGCTGGTCGAGATCTCCGACGATGATCTTGCTTGCGAGCTGCCGCACCGCATCGACCTGCCGCGCCGCGCGCGTGCCGGCGAGCAGGCCGAACGCCATCGCGAGGAGCAGCCCGGGTATGAGCGCGATGGCGAGGGCGCGCTCGACGATCTGGTTGGCGTGCTCGGCGTCGTCCAGATCGACGCCGGTCAAAAGACGCTCGCCATCGCCCATGGGGCATAGGACGAGCCGTGCGACGTCGATCCGTTTGCCCGGCAGCCGGGTCGGGACCACCGTCATCACCGCCGAGCCGTGGATCGGCGCCCCGTCCGGCAGCTTCGCGACGTTGCCGTCCACGAGGTGGCCTTCGCGATCGAACAGCGCGAGAAAGCGCTGACGGTGGATGTCGCGACCCAGCGCCTCCTCCACTTCTTCGATGCGGTGCGCGGCCGGCATGCCGGCCAGCGAGCGGCAGTCGGCGCGAAAATCTGCCTCGGCGTCGCGGACATGGGAGTCGAGTGCCAGCCACCAGAAAAGTCCGGCGAGAAGAACCGACTGGACGATGAGAAGCGCAGCGATTGCACCGCCCCAACGCCATGTCGAGCGCGCGATCGGATCAGACCGGAACATCGAAGACATAGCCCTGGCCGCGCACGTTTCGCAGGAGCGGCGGTTCATCCTCCGCGTCGACCTTGCGTCGCAGTCGACCCATATGGACGTCCACGACATTGCTGTTGGGCTCGAAGGTGTAACCCCAGACGTCGCGCAGCAGCATTGAGCGCGTGACGACCTGCCCCGGCCGGCGCACCATGTAATCGAGCAGTTTCAGCTCGCGTGGAAGCAGATCGAGCGGTCGCTCGGTGCGGGTGGCGGTGCCCTCGAGCAAGTCGAGGATGAGCGGTCCGACGATCAGTCGGGTGACACGGGCATCGTCCGGGCGGCGAAGCAGCGCCTGCACGCGCGCCACGAGTTCGACGAGCGCGAAAGGCTTCGGAAGATAGTCGTCTCCACCCGCACGCAGGCCGCGGACGCGATCGTCGAGCGTGCCGAGTGCGCTCAGCACCAGCGCCGGCGTCCGCCGACCCTCGCCACGCAGCCTGGAAATCAGGTCGAGCCCCTCGCCATCGGGCAACTGGCGGTCGACGATCATCAGGTCGACCGTCTGGTCCTGCATGACCGCGGCGCCTCCGCCGAGAGACATATGGTGAGATGTGCGATGGCCTTCTCGCGCAAGCTCGAGCATGATCTCCTCAGCGGTTCCGGGGTCGTCCTCGATCAACAGGATGTGCGCCATCAGTGGTTCGCCCGCAACCGGCGAGAACGGCAGGCGAGGGGTGGTTCCTCTTCGGGCCCGACCATCACCGCGACGATTCCCTGCGCTCTTTCCGACGTTCGACCCATGCATAGAGGGACGGCAGCAGCATCAACGTCAGCAGGGTCGACGTGACGATGCCACCGATCACGACGGTTGCGAGCGGCCGTTGCACCTCCGCACCGGGGCCGCTCGCTATCGCCATGGGAATGAAGCCGATGCTCGCCACGAGCGCGGTGGCCAACACCGGACGAAGCCGATCGAGCGCGCCGTGATGAACCGCGTCGTCGAGATTCTGGCCATCCTCGCGCAGCATGTTGAAGTGCGACAGCAGAACGAGGCCGTTCAGCATCGCGACGCCGAGCAGCGCGATGAAGCCGATCGCCGCCGTGATGCTGAACGGCATGCCGCGAAGAACGAGCGCATAGACGCCGCCGGTGACGGCGAACGGGATACCGGTGAAGACGACGGCCGCCTGCCGCCAGCTGCCCAGGGCGAAGACCACCAGGACGAAGATGAACGCGAGCGCGGCGGGCACGACGAGCGCCAGGCGCGCGCGGGCGGTCTCGAGATTCTGGAACTGCCCCTGGAATTCGACGCGGTAGCCCTCGGGCATCTTCACCTGCCTGGCCAGCTGCGCCTTGGCCTTGTTCACGAACCCCTCGACGTCGTTCTGGCCGAGGCTGACCATCAGCGAGGTTCGCCGGTCCGAATCGTCGCGCATGATGGGATCGACCGTCTTCTCGACCTTCAGCGACGCCACTCGGCCGAGCGGGATCAGCCCATCCGTGCCCACCCGGATCGGCAGCTGCAGAATGGCGGTGTCGCTGGCGCGCTCGGGCTCGGTCATCCGAACCACGACGTCATGACTATGCCCTTCGCTGAACAGCGATCCGACCGTCTGGCCCGCCAGCGCGGCGTTCACCGCGTCGTTCACCGCCTGCACCGACAGGTTGTATCGCACGAGCGCGGCCCGATCGAGAACGATGGACAGGGTGTCGACGCGGCCGTGCGTCTCGGGCTCGACGCTGTCGACGCCAGGCTGTTTGCTGAGGACGGCCGAGATCTGGTCGGTCAACTTGTCCAGCCTGTCATAGTCCTGGCCGAAGATCTTGACCGCCACGTCGGACCGCGTCCCCTGCAGCATCTCGTTGAAGCGCGTCTCGATCGGCTGCGAGAATTCGAACGTCTGCCCCGGCACCTGCTTGTCCAGGACATCCTGAATGCCTTTTATCAAGGCCTGCTTGTCCTTGGGCTGGCCGTCGCCCTTGGGCCATTGATCCTTGGGCTTGTAGAAGATGTACAGGTCGTTCTGGTTCGGCGGCATCGGGTCGGTCGCGACCTCGCTCGTGCCGATGCGCGAGAAGGTCGTGGTGACCGCCGGAAAGCGCCGTATGATGACGCGCTCGGTCTTCAGTTCGGTCGCGAGCGAGTCTGGCAGGCTCATGTTGACCGGCTTGTAGACCATCGTGGCGATCGAGCCCTCGTCGAGCTTCGGCACGAACTCCGCGCCCAGGCCGGAGAACAGGAAGCCCGCTCCGACCGCCAGTGCGAGTGCCACACTGCCGATGAGCAACGTGTGCGCAAGCGCGAAGTCGAGCGCTGGGCGGTAGATCGCCGTTGCCCGGCGGATGACCCAGCTCTTGCGATCGGGCTCGTCGACCTTTCCGGTCGGACGCAGCACCCATGCCGTCAGCATCGGCACGAGCGTCAACGCCATGAGCAGCGCGCCGACCAGTGCCAGCATCACCGTGATCGCCATCGGGTGGAACGTCTTGCCCTCGACGCCTGTGAGCGAGAGGATGGGCACATAGACGAGTGTGATGATGACGACGCCGAACACCATCGGCCCCACGACCTCCTTCGATGCGTCGACGACGGCGCGGCGGCGTTCCTCGGCATCGAGGTCTTCGCCCTTGTCCGCGCGACGCAGGCCCATCAGCCGGAGCGAGTTCTCGACGATGACGATCGCGCCGTCGACGATCATCCCGAAATCCAGCGCGCCCAGGCTCATCAGGTTGCCCGAGACGCCCGCGATCCGCATGCCGCCGACAGCGAAGAGGAACGCGGTCGGGATGACGATGGCGACGAGCAACGCGGCGCGCCAGCTGCCCAGCACGAAGAGCAGGACGAGGCACACCAGCAGCGCGCCGATCGAAAGATTGTCCCGCACGGTGCCGACCGTCGCATCGACGAGCGTCGCCCGGCTGTACGCGACGTTCAACCGCATTCCCGGCGGCAGCGCCTGCCGGATCGCGGGCAGCGCGGCGGACACGCGGTTCGCGACATCGCGACTGTTCGCACCGACCAGCATCATCACCGTGCCGAGCACGACTTGGTGACCGTTGGACGAAGCCGCTCCCATGCGGATGCGCGAACCCATATCGACGGTCGCCAGATCGGTGACCGTGATCGGCAGCACGCCGTCGGCGAACTTGATCGGCAGCGCTGCAATCTGCGGCACGGTCGCGACATGGCCGGTGGTGCGGACCGTCAACCGGTCGGGCCCGCGCGAGATCATGCCGCCACCGGTATCCTGCACATTCTCGCCGACCCGCTTGGCCAGCTCGTCGAAGGTCATGCCCGATGCGGCGAGACGATCGGGACGCGGCTGGATCAGATACTGTGCCTCGAGGCCGCCGTTGCTGTTCACCTCCGCGACGCCCGGGACCTTGCGCAGCGCGATCTTCACGCCGTATTCCTGGGTCTCGTAGAGCTCCTCCAGCGCCTCCTGCGGATCGGCGGGGCGGGATTTGGCTCCCGGCGCCCAGTCGAGCGTGTAGTAGAGGATCTCACCCAGGCCCGGCGAGATCGGCGTCATCGTCGGCTGCGCGCCGAACGACAGCGATCCCGCCAGCTGCTGCAGCCGCTCGGACACGAGCGCGCGTGCGCGCAGGTCGTCGGTGCCGTCCTTGAACTCGAGCGTCAGCTGCGACAGGCCGAACTTGGTCAGCGAGCGCATCTTGGTCATGCCCGGCACGCCCATCATGCCCCGCTCGAGCGGGATCGTGATCCGCTGTTCGATGACGTCGGGCGGCATGGCCGGCACCGGCGTGTTGACCTCGACCTGCACGCCCGTGATGTCGGGCACGGCCTCCATCGGCAGCGAGTAGAGCGCGTACCCCCCGGCGCAGAGCAGCAGCGCGAGCATCAGCAGCACGACCCCGCGCGCGCGGGTCGCCCAGTCGACGAGACCACCGATCATCGCGAACCGTGCCCGTCGAGGCTGCCCCCGGCCAGCGCGCGCAGACCGAGCAGCGCTTCCAGCGCCTCGCGTCTGGTATCGAGCACGGCGGTGAGGGCACTCAGATAGGACGATTGTATCTGGGTGTAGGTCGCGAGCGGGATGGCTCCCAGGCGGAAGTTGCGGTCGGCTTCCCGGGCCGCTTCGGCGAACCGCTGCGGCGTGTCTCCGCTCCACTGGCCGAGCACGATGCGCTTCGCTTCGTACTGTGCGGTTTGATCGTATGTCTCGCGTTCGATCCGGCGCTGCGCCTCGATGAGCGTCGCATCCGCTTGCGCCTGCCGGCCCTGCTCCTCCGCGACCTGCACCGCCTGCCGGTTCCAGACCGGCAGCGTCGTCGAGAGGCGCAAGCCATAGTTGGTCTGGCCATCGGCCCGGCTGCGGTCGTAATAGGGTCCGACCGACACGATCGGAATGCGCGCCTTGCGCGCGAGATCGACGCGCAGCCCTTGCTGCTCGAATTGGACGCGGAGCGCGCGCAGTTCGAAGTTGCCGGCCTCGACCCGCGTCGCGACTACGGTGGCCGGCGGGAGCGCGGGCAAGGCCATGTCGGGCCGGATGACGCGGATGCGGGCCGCGAAGGGCGCACCGCGAAGTTGGTTGAGTTCATACAGCGACGAGTTGGCTTGTGCGTCCGCGCTTGCCGCGTCGCGCTCGGCGGTGATCGCCTGCGCTTGCAGAGAGGCCGCCTCCAGCGTCGGCGCGGGACCGGCGAGATCGCGGCTGACGATCACCCTGGCGAGGTCGCGCATTCTCGCGGCGACCTCGCGTGCCGCTTGCGCCTTCTCGTCGGCGGCGAACAGCTGGTAGCCGAGAGAGCGGGCACGCGCCGCCAGCGTGGCGTCGAACTGAGCGAGGCCGATGCGCGCGAGGTCGAGCTGTCGCTCGGCGATGGCGCGCCGAAGCGCGATCCGTCCCCCGAACTCGATCGGTTGGACCACCGACGCGGCGTAGGCCGGCGCGTCGCCCGTTCGCACGCCCGACACCGGATCGGTGATCTTCCGTTCACCGAATTCGACGACGACCTCGGGATCGGCGAGGCGGCCGGCGGCCGCGCGCGCGACACCGGCCGTGTCGATCTGCTTCTGGTAGAAGCGCCGTTCGGGATTGTTGGCCACCACGTCGGCCGCCAATGCGTCGAGCGATATCGCGGGACCGGTCTGGGCCTGCGCGGCGATTGGAACGAGCATCGCACCGATGGCCGTCCAAAGCAGAATGACACGCATGTAGTCGCCTCGATGGAGAAGGAGCCGTGCCTAGACCGATACTCTCTTCATCGTCGTCTAAATCCGCGTTCAGAAAGGGATAGGAGGTGAACTTTCCAGCGATAGCGACCATAGATTTCGGGGAAGAACCCGAAGACGGCGAGGTTGCGGCCGGCTTGAACCCCCGTCTAGGAGCCGCTCCGGTTGTAGACGTCCGCGAAGTGGAATTCAGTGGGTGCGACGCACGCCAGCTCGCGCAGTGCAGTCAGGCACTGCCGTACGCTGGAACCAATCTCCTCCACCTGGGCATCCGGGAACTCCACCGCCACGTAGGTTCGCCGGGCACCGGTTACGTACCTCGACGGCTCCGCGTCCACGGGCCCGAAGGTGTCAAGCCGACCATCGTACGGCAACGGTCCGCGTTCAGGATGATCGCCCGTCCGGCCTGCACCTCGATCAGACCCTCGCGCCGGAGCGCGCCGAGTGTCCGATTGACGTGAACGCTAGTCAGGCCCAGCGCGTCCCCGATCATTTCCTGCGTTAGTGGCAGGTGCATCGTGTTGCCCGCGCTCAGTCCGGCTGTGTCGAGCCGCGCGTGAAGCTCCAGCAGCCAGTCGGCCAATCGGCCCAGCGCGTCTAGCCGGCCGAGGCGAACAATGTGCCTGCGCAGAGATTGCTCCTTGATCACTTCAACGGCCGAAAGCGCTTCGTTCAACCCCGTTCCCGGCGCGACGCAGGCGGCATGGAGCGAGCACCACGTTACCGCCGTGATCGCGCCTATGCTATCCGACGAGCACTGATCGGTTGGCTGGCCCGATATGATGTCGCCGGGCAGAAACAGCTCGGTGATCTGCCGTCGGCCATCGGACAGCAGGCAGGCACGCAAAGCCCATCCATCGAGGATGAGGACGGGGCCGGCCGCGGCGGCGAGGCTTGCCGTGAAATCGCGCTTCGCGGGTACCGCGCGGGGAGCGTGCGCCGCAGCCTTCAGTGCCTCCAGGTCCGTGGCGTCCAACGGCGCGAGGCTTGCGAGCTGCCGAAAAGCGGGAGGGAGTTGTTCCAGCAGGATCGCGACAATTTCCATAACGGCTCAACGGCTTAACTGAGGAAAGGTTCGTCTGTTGTACGGTCGCTAACCTCAAATGCTATGCGGCAGATCAAACCGCCAGGAACAAACTCGAAACGTGTATCGGCATTGAGCTGGTACGGCAGAGCGTTCTCGATGAAGTCGCGTCCGAAGCCGCTGCCGATCGGCGCTGACGCTACGATCGGGACACCGCTTTCCGCCCATTCCAACTGCACCGACTGGCCCTTATTCTCCCAACGGACGCGTAGCCGCCCGCCCGCTGACGGATGGCCGACGACGCCGAACTTGACCGAATTGGTGGCGAGCTCATGCAGCGCCAACCCGATCAGGCCAGCCACCCGTTGCTGTAGCAGCACCTCGGGGCCCGTCATCTCGATGCGTTCATCCAATCCCAGCGCCATGGAGAGCAGCTCGTCCCAGATCATCGTCTCGAGGTCGAAGCGGGGCTGGCTGCTGATGGCCAGCCGAGCGTTGTAGCGGGCCAGGGTGTCGAGCCGCCCGACGAAGTGATCGCGTGCATGCTCGACCGTTTCGGCGTTGTCCATGGTGCGCAGGAACACCGAGCGGGTAATCGCCA
Organism: Sphingomonas sp. GC_Shp_6; assembly: GCF_026540835.1. Lineage (NCBI taxonomy): Bacteria > Pseudomonadati > Pseudomonadota > Alphaproteobacteria > Sphingomonadales > Sphingomonadaceae > Sphingomonas > Sphingomonas sp. GC_Shp_6. Next base: position 50,915 of record NZ_JALNUO010000016.1, read on the forward strand.
GCGTATTTCTGACCCGGTGCGCCAATTCGGTGCGAAGCGCCGCCTCTCGCGCTCGGGCGGCATCAAGGGCGAGGTGTGCGGCCGCCAGCTGGCCCGCCATGTCGGTAGACTCGGGGGACGAGTCCGGCAGGGAACCTATGCTCATCACGCTTCACTCGTTTGGCTGCCCATTGAAGCAGTAACGTTCAACGGGTCCGCGCGTGCCGTGGCGCCCCGCAATCTGCCCAAATTACTGCGCGATCTCTGCTTGGTGTGCGTTCCACTCCCGATTACGGTGGCGCCGCGCCACCCTGCGCACCACCGAAAGCTCCGATGACCGACAAGACACCGCTCGATCCGCCGTTCGAGGCCCTGTTGCAACACATCCAGGAAAGCCGCGGGCTCGACTTCCGCGGCTACAAGCGCACCAGCCTGAAGCGCCGGATCACGTTGCGCATGGAAGCGGTCGGCGTGGACAGCTTCGAGAGCTACCAATCGCACCTCGAGGCCGATCCCGGCGAGTTCGAGAACCTGCTCAACACCGTGCTCATCAACGTCACCTCGTTCTTCCGCGACGAGGAGGCTTGGGAGGTGATGAGGGACGAGGTGATCCCCAAGGTGATCGCGCGCAGCGAGCCCGACCAGCCGATCCGCGTGTGGAGCGTCGGCTGCGCCTCGGGCGAGGAGCCCTATTCGGTCGCGATGATGCTCGCCGAAGCGCTCGGCAAGGTCGATTTCTGCAAACGGGTGAAGATCTACGCCACCGACCTCGACGAGGATGCGTTGAAGGTCGCCCGCCTCGCGACATATTCGTCGCGCGACGTCGAGAATGTCCCGGCCAAGCTGCTGGAACGCTATTTTGAGCGCACCACCAACCACTACGTGTTCGAACGCGACGTGCGCAAATGCGTGATCTTCGGCCGCCACAACGTCGTCCACGACGCGCCGATATCGCGCATCAACCTGCTGATCTGCCGCAACCTGCTGATCTATCTGGAGGGGGAGACGCAGGGACTCGTCCTACCGCGCCTGCATTATGCGCTCAACAACGACGGCTTCCTATTCCTCGGCAAGGCGGAGACGCAGCTTGCTCGCTCGCCGCTGTTCCGCGCCGTCGATACCAAGCATCGCATTTTTGCCAAGGTCGCGCAGGAGTGGCGCCGGCCGATCGCCAGCGGGTTCCGCGAAGCTCGCCTGCGCCGCGCCGACATGCCGCTGCCCAACGCGCTGCTGCTCGAATCGGCGCTCAACGAGGCGGGCACCGCGATGCTGGTGGTGGACGAGACGGGGACGGTGGCGCTCGCCACAAACCCGGCGCGTCACCTGCTAGGCGTGGGCGACGCCGATATCGGCCGCCCGTTTCAGGACCTGCCGATCTCCTATCGCCCGATCGAGCTGCGCGGCCCGATCGAGGAGGTGTTCCGCACCCGCCGGTCGGTCCGGCTGGAGGATCAGGAACACAGACTTAACCAGTCGGAGGTGATCCGCCTGACCGTCGACGCGCGCCCGCTCGCCCGGCCGGACGGCAGCGTTCATGCGGTGCTGCTCGCCTTCAACGACACCACCCTGCTGCACACCATGCGGATCGAGCTGGAGGCGGTGCAGGAGACGCTGGAGAACACCATCGAGGAACTCCAGTCCGCCAACGAGGAGCTGGAAACCACCAACGAGGAGCTTCAGTCCACCAACGAGGAGCTGGAGACCACCAACGAGGAGCTGCAATCCACCAACGAGGAACTGGAGACGCTCAACGAGGAGGCGCGCTCCAGCAACGAGGAGATGGAATCGGTCAACGAAGAGCTGCGCATCCAGGCCGAGCAGGCGACCAGCTTTCGGCTCTACCTGGAGGCGGTGCTGCGCAGCATGAACGGCGGCATCGTCGTCGTCGACGATAACCTCGACATCCAGAGCTGGAACCGGTGGAGCGAGAACACCTGGGGCTTGCGCGCGGACGAGGTGGTCGGAACCAGCTTCGACGCGCTGGACATCGGCGTGCCGGTGCATCTCCTCCGCGACGCCATGGCCACGGTTCGATCGGGCGGCGAGGCGCAGGTCGAGCAGGCGCTGGAAGGCATCGACCGTCGTGGCCGGCGCATCCTGTGCAACGTCACCTTGTCCGGGCTGATGGACGAGAACGGGCGCAATCGCGGGCTGGTGCTGCTGTTCCAGGACGTCACCGGCGAAAACCGTCGCGACGAATTCAGCCGCTATCTCGGCCGGATCATGGGCCGGGCGCTGAACGAGATCTATTTCCTCGATCCGGTGACGCTGCACTTCACGCTAGCCAACGACGGCGCGGAGAAGAAGCTCGGCTATTCGGCGCAGCAGTTGGAGCTGGTGGCGTTTCCCGACGTGCTGGCGGGTGTTTCGACCGACGACGTTCGCGCATTGCTGGCGCCGCTGTTCAACAAGACCAAGCCGGAGATCGTGTTCGAGGCCGTGATCCGCGCGGCGGACGGTCACGAATATCCGGCCGAGCTCTGCATGCAGCTTTTCGCCGACGAGCATCCCCCGATCCTCGTCGTGATGGTGCACGAAACCAGCGAGCGCCAGCAACTACCGGCCGGCTGATCCCGTTATCAGCGGCGACTAGCTACGCCTCGCCCTCGCTCGGCTGCCGGCGCAGGCTGGTCATCGCGCGTTCCAGCACGGCAATCATGTCCTCCGACTCGCGCGATGCCTCCAGCCACCGCCCTTCGGCATGGGGCAGCCCGCGGGCATGGGCACTGTCGCGCATTTGCCCGAACAGCCGCACCCGGTCGCGGTGGGTGCGCGCGGCGACCGACAGCGCGCGCTCCAGCTCGTCCGTCTGCGCCGCCGCAAGCCCGAGCGGGGTGAAGGCGTGGCCGACCTGGCAGCGGAAGCGCAGCTCGTTCTCCACCGTGATCTCGTTGAGCACACCACCGCAATCGGGGCAGGAGATGTGGCTCGGCTCGCCGGGCGTGATCATGTTGCTGTCCATGACGGAAAACTCCTGCGCGGCCATCTCATCCTCGACTGCGTATTCGTGGGGAAGCGGAATGCCGACGCCCGCCTCTTCGCGCACTAGCCGGGCGAGCAGCGCGCCCAGCTCGCCCAGCGGCAGCTTGTGGTCGACATGATCGCGCTTCAGCGCGTTCTGCGGCATGGACGGCCATTCGGCGTCCTTGGGATCCTGGATCACCGACAGCCCGCCGGCGGCCTTGATCGCGATCAGCCCGTCGGTGCCGTCGTCGAGCAGCCCGGTCAGCACCACCCCGATCACACGTCCCCCATAGGCAAGCGCGGCCGATCGGAACAACGCGTTCACCGCCGGGCGGGTGCGGTTCTCATGCGGGCCGCGCCGCATCAGCACCTTGCCGGGGCGCAGCAGCATGTGGAGATCGGGCGCGCCGACATAGATGCGGCCGGGCTCGATCGCGTCGCCGTCCTGCGGCGAATGGGCGGGGAGCGGCCCCGCGCGGCTCAGCAGTTGCGGCAACAGGCTGCGCGTCGCCGGTGACAAATGCTGGACCACGAATATGGCCGCCGGGAAGTCCGCCGGCAATTGCGCACACAGCCGTTGCAGTGCGTCAACGCCGCCTGCCGACGCACCGATCACCACGATATCCTTGAGCGCCATCATAATCCTTCACTAACGGGCAACGATTTGCGCGCTTTGGCGGGCGCATGCACGGGAAAAGAAACCGATCAGGCCGGTGCTTTTCCGCTGCCGGTGCGTTGCACGGTCGAGGAACACCCTATGGCGGCGTCGACATCCGGTCTTCACAAAGACGAGCGCTCCAGGCTGCTAGACGAGAACGAGCAGCTGCGGACATCGCTCGAGTCGGCGCTGGAGGAGAATAGCCGGACCGTCGAGGATCGCGACCGCCTGCTGCGGCGGGTGACCGTGCTGGCGCGCGAGTTGCAGGCGGCGGATACGGCTCAAGGCGTGCTTGCCGCGGTTACGACCGCACCGGGTCGTTCCGCCGACGAAAGCGAGTTCAAGCAGAGCCAAGCGCACGAAGAGCTTCACGTGGCGTTCGAGGAGTTGCAGGTCCTCTCCGAAGAGCTGGAGGTGGCCAACACCAATCTGGAACGGGCCAACGAGGATCTGGAGGCCCGTATCCGGGCGCGCACCCGCGAGATCACCGCGACCAACGCGGCGCTACGCCGGACGGAACTGCGCCTCACCACCCTGATCGAGGGAATGCCGCAGCTGGTCTGGCGTGCGGCCGATGGCGGTGAATGGACCTGGGCCAGCTCGCAATGGACCGGCTACACCGGCCTGTCGGACGAGGACAGTCGCGGCATGGGCTGGCTGGAGGCCTTTCACCCGGATGATCGGCAGGCGGCATTCGACGCCTGGAGCCGCGCCGAGAAGCATGACGGGCTGAGCTTCGAAGCCCGATTGTGTCAGGCCGGCAAGGGCTATCGCCATTTCCAGACCAGGGCCACGCCGGTGCGCACGCCGGACGGTGCCGTGCTGGAATGGCTCGGCACGTCCACCGACGTCGACGACATCATCCGGCTCCAGGAGCAGCAGTCGGTGCTGATGAACGAGCTTCAGCACCGCACCCGCAACCTGATGGCGGTAGTGCAGGCGGTGATGTTGCGCACCTTGCGCGGCAGCAGCTCGCTGGAGGAGTTCCGCCGCTGCATCGATGATCGCATGAGCGCGCTCGCGCGGGTTCAGGGTCTTTTGTCCCGGCGCGGCGCGCATCGAGTGGCGTTCGATGCGTTGCTTCGCGAAGAGCTCGGCGCGCATCTTGATCTCGATGCCGACGGCAATGCGCCGCAGATGACTCTGAGCGGACCGCGTGGCGTGCCGCTCGAAAGTTCGCTGGTGCAGACCTTCGCGCTCGCGCTCCACGAGCTGGCGACCAATGCCGCCAAATACGGCGCGCTGGCGACGCCGGCCGGCCACCTCACCGTGCGATGGGAAGTCGTCGCCAACGACAAGGGCGAGGACCAGCTCCACGTCGACTGGCGCGAAACCGGGGTGGCAGACCTGCCCGCGCCCGGCGACAAGCCGCGCGGCGGCGGCTATGGCCGGGAGCTGATCGAACGCGCGCTGCCCTATCAAATGGGCGCCAAGACAAGTTTCGCCTTTACCGGCGATGGCGTTCATTGCACGGTAAGGGTCGAGGTGCCGCGGGATAGTACGCGCCGGGAGGCCCACCATGTCCGAACACCAGCTTGACGGTCGCCGCATTCTCGTCGTCGAGGACGAGTATCTGATCGCCAACGACCTGCGGGGCGCGCTGCTCGATGCGGGGGCAGACGTGCTCGGCCCGGTGCCGACGCTCGATGCCGCGATGTCTCTGGTGGCGGCCGAGTCCCGGCTAGACGCGGCGCTGCTCGACATCAATCTCCGTGGTACTATGGTGTTCGATCTGGCCGACACGCTGACAAGCCGCGCAGTGCCTTTCGTGTTCGCCACTGGCTATGACGATTCTGCCATCCCCGACCGGTTCGCCGATGTCCCGCGGCTGGAAAAGCCGGTGAAGCCCCGCAAAATGCTTGCCGCACTCGGCCCTTTGTTGGGCGGCCAGGCTAGTCGTTGATCCAGGCCGCCTCGAGACTATGGGGAGGACCCACTCGTGAACGAGGCGGGAATATTGGCGCGTGCTCATGTGGCTCATGTAATCGTTCCGACTGGGGAAGACATAGTCGCCCAGCGCGCCGCCGCGCCGCTCTAACACTACTTTGGCAGGTTGAAGGAACCGGAAGGAATCGTCGTTGATTCCTGAGCCATGATGGGCTGACCGGGACGATGCGCGATGGTGGCAATTCAGCTTCGATGTCGGATGATTGCCGGAGACTGCTGGTTCGGCGTGACCGGTTTACCCTCTGCCCAAACCGAAGCGGCATGCAAGCCGTAGTAGAGGGACATTAAGACCGTCAGGGTCGCGACATAGCGGACTAGCACCGCGCCGCCTGTCGCCCACGAGCCCGAAGCTGGACCGCGAAAGGCTTGCTGCAGGCGGGTTTCGCCCTGGAGCAGGGTCGCGACGAGGATGATGAGCACCGGAATATGGCCCACGATATCGACCATGCCGAACTCCGGCATCGCCATGACGAAAACGCCGGCAAGTAGGACCGCGGCGACGCGGACGAGAACCGCGCGACCTACGAGAAGGTAAAACGACAGGCTGAACTCGACGAAGCCGGCGATCGTGGTGACCGAGGTAAACGGGAATCCCGCCGTGATGGCTGGATGGTGCAGCAGGACGGCGATCGTCCACTGCGGAAACAGGAACTTCTCGACCGCAGTCCACATCAAGCTGAGGCTGAGGCTGGCGGTGAGGATCGAGACCCGCCACGACGCGAGCCGAAGGTGGCGCCGCAACGCTGGCTGCCCCAGCGCCACATAAGCTGCAAGCCCGACGAAGAATGTATAATCGATCATGTAGAACGCGCCGAACCGCGCCACGCCGATCGCAAAAAGCGTGAGGAGCCCAACTGCGGCCAGCAGCGATAGCCGCGGCACCAGAACCATGCCCGCGATCGCGAGCTGGAGCAGGCCAATCCCGTAGGCCCGGTCTACCATCTCCGGCGTCAGAACCGACCCGGTCGCGTCGTCGGCCCAGAGTACCACCGCCAGATCGCGCCACAGGCACACCGCATAGACCGCCAGGCCGACCCGGATGACGATATCCACCACAACGCCTCGTCGGTCGCCTTCGCGCGATGCGGGCACGTACCGGGCAAGGAGTGCATCGAAGCTGCTACCCGACGCTACCAAGGTCGCGAATCCGGCCAGGCACGCGAAGAACAAAGGGGAGAGCACCTGCTGCAGCGCTGCAGGCGGGACCGACGCGTCGATCGGGCCGCAGAACCATTTCACGTGCGCTTGGGCAATACCGGGCAGCAAGGCGAAGACCAGGATGGCTAGGCCATATCTTCGTCGGGCTCGAGCGAGGACGTCGGTCAAGGCAGCCTCACTCCTCATGCTCTTGAATACGTGCGGAGGGGAACGACGGACGCCTCCGGCCGACGATCTTTTGAGTCCTGATCGACCTGCGCTATTTCAAGCCACGTACCAGGCACAGTTGAGGTTCGACGCGACCGCTCGACACGGCCGATTGGGAAGTAGTCGGGCTCACCTTTGCCGGGCTGTTCGTCGATGCCCTGGACCCATCGCAGACCAACGCGGGACGCGGGCGGTCAGCAAGAGACCCGCAACGGGAACCCCGGTGACGACGGCAAATAGGAGTGCGGCGGTCCCTGCCTTCACCTGCTTGCCTTGATAGTCGGCAGCCGGTGACCCGGTAATGGTCGGTTCCATGACGACCAGCATAATTGGTCAGTGTTTTCAGCCCGTGAATGATCTTGTCACATGGATCGGCAGGGTCTCGCACGGCGGCCGATCATGCTCGAAGCCAGACGTGCGCTCCGTGGAGCGCGGCGAAGATCTGCAAGATGGTTCAGTGAGTCATCGCAAGCAACGCGAAGGTCGGGAGCCAGTGGGCGCCCATGTAGTTCGCGTCGAGATGGGGGAGGCTCGCTTCCAGATGGCGCCGTGCCGTGGTTTCGAGCGCGGTGTCGCCGTCAGCGAGCGATCGCCAGCACCAGGCGCGGCTGAGATTGAGGCCGTCGAGATGGGCGATCTTGCCGTCGGTGCGGTCGGAGACGTGCACGGGGTGGAACAGCGTCGCGGGCTGGCCGGCCGCGAGGTCGGGCAGGAATGCCGCGAACCACGTCGCGAACGCATCCGGCGGCAGGACGCGGCGCATCAGCACCGCCTCGGTCAGGGTGGGAGAGAGGAAGTCGTCGCCCGACGGCTCCCACGCCTGACAGGCGCGATCGGCGCCGAACCAGTCTCGGGCGCGCGCGTCGATCAGATCGGCCAGACGCGGCTCGCGGCCCGTCGCCCAGTCGCGGGCGAGTACCAGCGCAAAGGCGGTGTTGAAATGGGTGCCGACCCGGATCGGATAGGTGAGCTTGGGCAGATAGGCGAGGAAGCGCGCGGCGAAGGCGCGGGCGAGCGGCGCCAGCGCCGTCGCCCAGGGCGCATCGTGGCGCTCCGCCTCGCCATGCAGCGCCAGCAGCCAGGCCCAGCCATAGGGACGTTCGAACCCACCGCTCATCGGGCGATCGAGATAGGCCAGCTCGCCGGCGACGAGCGCGGGCGTCAGCATCCTGTCGGCCAGCGCGCCGATCGCGCTCGCTTCCGGCAGATCGGGGAACATCCGTCGCAGTGTCAGCAATTGCCACCAGCCATGGACGCAACTGTGCCAGTCGAAGCTGCCGTGGAAGATCGGGTGCAGCGTCGTGGGCGGAACGGCGTCGGCGGGCCCGGTCAGCACCTGGTCGAGCTTGTAGGGATATTGCAGGCCGATATGCGCCAGCGTGATCCGCGCAAAGCGGCTCGCGATTTCAGTATCGAGCGTCGTCATCGGATCACCCACCACAAGAGCATGATGTTGAACAGCAGCAGCGGCAGCGCGGTCGGCACCTGCGCACGGATCACGCCATAGCGGTCGCGCAGATCGAGCAAGGCGGCGGGCACGATGTTGTAGTTCGCCGCCATCGGCGTGAGCAGGGTGCCGCAGAAGCCGGCGAGCATGCCGATTGCGGCGACCGGCGCGGGGTTGCCGCCGAAGTGGTGGACCAGCAGCGGCAGGCCGACTGCGGCCGCCATCACGGGGAAGGCGGCGAAGGCGTTGCCCATGACGATCGTGAACAGCGCCATGCCGACCGTGTAGGCCACGACCGCCCCGAACAGGCTGTCGCCGGGAATCGCTCGCCCGATCAGGGCGCCGACCACGTCACCGACGCCAGCCAGCGCGAACACCGCGCCGAGGCTGGCGAGCAGCTGCGGCATCAGCACGGCCCAGCCGATCTCGTCGAGCAGCCGCCGTCCGGCCCGCACGCCGGCGAGGGCCGGCGGGCGCAGGACCAGATGGCACAGCGCGAGCGCGACGAGGACGGCCACCGCAAGCGCCACCAATGTCGCCTGTTTGGGATCGACCCATGTCGGCAATTGCTTGAACAGGAGCGTGCCGCCGAGCGTCAGCAGCGGAATGGCGAGCGCGAGCAGGAGGAGCGGGCCATGCAGCACCGGCTGATCGGTCGCCTCGCCGCCCCGCATCCGCCCCAACGTCGCGGTGCCGATCAGCGCGAGCACCAGCACACCGTTGCCGGTATCGCCGATCCGGTCGCCGGCGAAGAGGGACGTGGCGAGAAGCGCATGAAACAGCGCATTCGCCCATCGCCGGTCGGCCAGTCCCGATACCGCACAGGCGGCGAAGAACGCGCCCGCGACGGCATAGACGAGGTTCAGCCCGATCATCGCGCCTGCCGGGCCAACCGGCGATCGAGCCACCACAGCCGCGCGCCGTGGATCAGGAACGCGGCGATGGCGGTGGGGATCGCCCAGATCGACAGATGGAACGGCTCGATATGGATGCCATAGCCATCGAGCACGCCCTTCATGAGCAGGATCGAGCCGATCGCGATGAAGATGTCCTCGCCGAAGAACACGCCGATATTGTCGGTCGCGGCGGCCAGAGCGCGCACCCGTTCGGGGTCGGCGCCGCCGCCCTGCCGCTCCGCCGCTGCCTCCGCCATCGGCGCGACCAGCGGGCGGACGGTCTGCGGATGACCGGCGATGGCGTTCAACCCGAGCGCGGCGGAGAGCTGGCGGAACAGCAAATAGCCGGCGAGGAGGCGTCCGACGGTGAGGCCCTGCAACCCGGCGACGAGGCCGCGGGCGCGGGCCTGTAACCCGGCGCGTTCGAGCAGGCCGATCACCGGCAGCACCATATAGATGGCGGTGACGTAGCGCGTTTCGTTGAAGGCGTGTCCGAAGCGCGCGAGCAAGGCGAGCGGATCGAGCCCGGCGGCGAGACCGGTGACGAGCGCGGCGGCGGCGATCACCAGCAGCGGGTTGAAGCGCAGCAGGAAACCCAGCGCGATCACCGCGACGCCCGATAGGACCAGCATCAGCTCGCGCTCCCGTAACCGCCGCCGCCGGGCGTTTCGATGACGAAGACGTCGCCCGGCATCATGTCCGCCGACGCGACGGCGTCGAGAGTCTCGACACGACCATCGGCGCGTTCGATGCGGTTGGCGCCGACCGCGCCGTCGCCGCCGCCGGCCAGGCCGAAGGGGGGCACCCGGCGATGGTTCGACAGGATGTTGGCGCGCATCGTTTCGCGGAAGCGCACCCGCCGTGTCGCGCCGTCGCCGCCGGCCCATGCGCCGTCGCCGCCCGAGCCGCGGCGGATCGCGAAGGATTCGAGCAGGACGGGGAACCGCGTCTCGAGCACTTCGGGATCGGTCAGGCGGCTGTTGGTCATGTGTGTCTGCACCGCGCTCGCGCCGGCAAAGCCCGGCCCCGCACCGGCGCCCCCGGCGATCGTCTCGTAATATTGGCGGGTATCGTCGCCGAAGGTAAAATTGTTCATCGTGCCCTGGCTGGCCGCCATCGCACCGAGCGCGCCCATCAGCGCATCGGTGACGACCTGGCTGGTTTCGACGTTGCCCGCGACCACCGCGGCGGGAAAGCGCGGGTTGAGCATCGATCCTTCCGGCACGATCAGCGTCACGGGGCGCAGGAACCCGTCGTTGAGCGGCGTGTCGGTGTCGACCAGCGTGCGCAGGACGTAGAGCACCGCCGCGCGCGTCACGGCGAGCGGCGCGTTGGTGTTGCCGGGGCGCTGGTCGCTGGTGCCGCTGAAATCGACGGTGATCGCGCCTGCCGGCCGATCGATGCGGACGGCGACGCGGACGACGGCGCCATCGTCGGTCGGGTAGGCGAAATCGCCGTCGCTCAACGCACCGACAACGCGGCGGGCGAGCATTTCGGCATGCGCCTGGACATGGTCCATATAGGCGGAGACGACCGCCAGCCCCTGTTCGACGACCATGCGTTCGAGGCCGGCGGCACCACGCGCGCAGGCGGCGAGTTGTGCGGCGAGATCGGCCATGTTCTGGTCGATGTTGCGCGCCGGGTGCGTGCCGCCCGCGAACAGCGCGCGCAGTTCCTCCTCGCGCAGCCGTCCGTCCGCGACCACCAGCACGTCGTCGAAGATCACGCCTTCGTCATGGATGCTGCGGCTGTCGGCCGGCATCGATCCGGGGCTGGTGCCGCCGACATCGGCATGATGGCCGCGCGCCGCGACGAAAAAGGCGGGAAGGTCGCCCCCGGCGAACACGGGCTGGACGACGGTGATGTCGGGCAGATGGGTGCCGCCGCGATAGGGATCGTTGACCGCATAGGCGTCGCCCGGGCGCATGCCGCGGCCATCCGACGTGCGGCTGGCGATCAGGTGGCGGACGCAATCGCCCATCGAGCCGAGATGGACCGGGATGTGCGGCGCATTGGCGACGAGATGACCGGCGGCGTCGAAGATCGCGCAGGAGAAATCGAGCCGTTCGCGGATGTTGACCGATGCCGCGCTGCGCTGGAGCGCCGAGCCCATCTCCTCCGCCAGCCCCATGAACAATCCCGCGAAGATCGCGAGCCGGACGGGATCGGCCGCAGCGTCGGCGGTGGCGGTGGCGACGCGGGTCGCCGATCGAGTCAGGCGGAGCGTGCCGTCGTTCAGCACCGATGCCGTCCAGCCGGGCTCCACCGCGATCGTCGAGGTCTCGTCGACGATCAGCGCCGGACCATCGATGCGGGTGCCGGGGCCGAGCGTGTCGCGGCGGTGCAGGGGCGCGTCGTGCGTCGTGCCCGCCATCGTCACCGCGGTCGTCTCGACCGTCGCGGTGCCACCACCCGCACGAGTCGGCGCCGGCGTGGCGGTGGCGAGGATCGCCTCGACCTGGAGCCGCTCGACGATCAGCACGTCGTCGCCGTCGAAGCCGAACCGGTCGCGATGCGCGGCCGCGAAGTCCGCCGCCATCGCGGCAACGTCGCCGACCGGCACGTCGATCCCCTGGTCGGTGCGCGCGTAGCGCAGCGTTGCGATCGCCGCGATCGTCGCGTCGGGGCCAAGCTGCTCTGCGGCGTCGGCGGACAGGTCGGCGAGGCTCTCGCGCCACGCTGGCTCGGACAGCGGCACGCCGATCGTCCGCTGCCGCATCGTGCGGCGGTCGGCGAGCGCGATGCCCCAGGCCGACAGGACGCCGGCGAGGGGGTGGACCAGAACCGCGGTCATGCCGAGCGCGTCGGCGACGAGGCAGGCGTGCTGGCCGCCGGCGCCACCGAAGCTCATCAGCGCATAGCTGGCGGGATCATGGCCGCGCGCGACCGAAACCGCCTTGATGGCATTCGCCATGTTGGCGACCGCGATGTCGACCAGGCCCTGCGCGGCGGCCAGCGGGGCTGGGCGGGTGCCGGTCGCCGCCGCGACCGCGTCGAGCAGCTGGTCGAGGCGCGCCTGCGCGGCGTCGCGGTCGAGCGGCCGGTCGCGATCCGGCCCGAACACTGCCGGGAAATATGCGGGGGCTATCTTGCCGAGGATGAGGTTGCAGTCGGTGACGGTGAGCGGACCGCCGCGTCGGTAGCAGGCGGGACCGGGATCGGCGCCCGCCGATTCCGGGCCGACGACGAAGCGGCCGCCATCGAAGCGGCAGATCGATCCTCCGCCGGCCGCCACCGTGTCAATCCGCAGCATCGGTGCCGAGACGCGGACGCCGCCGATCACGGCCTCCTGCCGGCGTTCGAAGCTGCCCGCCCAGAGCGACACGTCGGTCGAGGTGCCGCCCATGTCGAAGCCGATGACGCGCGCCACGCCCGCCGCCTGCGCGCCCTCAGCCATGCCGACGATGCCGCCCGCCGGGCCGGACAGCAACGCGTCCTTGCCGCTGACCGCGTGCGCTTCGGCAAGGCCGCCCGAGGATTGCATGAACAAGGGCGCGCCACCGAACGCCGCCGTCAGGCCCTCGACATAGCGGCGCAGCACCGGCGACAAATAGGCGTCGGCGGTCGTCGTGTCGCCGCGCGCGATCAGCCGGACGAGCGGGGAAAGGCGATGGCCGACCGACACCTGCGGAAAGCCGATTCGCGTGGCGAGGTCTGCCAGCGCCTCTTCGTGCGCGGTGTGGCGCCAGCCGTGCATCAGGACGATGGCGATGCTGCGCAGCCCGTCGTCGAACGCGGCGCGGAACGCCGTTTCCGCCGCGTCCAGGTCGAGCGGCCGGATGGTCGCCCCATCGACGTCGATACGCTCGTCGATCTCGATCACGCGCTCGGGCAGCGGCGGCGGCTTGCGGATCGCGCGCGCGAAGATGTCGGGCCGGTCCTGATAGCCGATCGCCAGCGCATCGCCGAAGCCGCGGGTGATCGCGAGCAAGGTGGGCTGGCCGCGGCGTTCGAGCAGCGCGTTGGTGGCGACGGTGGTGCCGATCCGCACGGCGATCGGCGGCAGCGGCCCGTCGCCCACGCCGCTCAGCCGCCGCACGGCCTCGACCGCGGCATCGTCATATCGGCCGGGATCGACCGACAGCAGCTTGGCGACTGCGATCGTGCCGTCCGCCCTTTCTGCTACGACGTCGGTGAAGGTGCCGCCCCGGTCGATCGCGATGCGGCGCAAGGGGGAGGGCAGTTCAGCGGGAGAGGCCATGATGGACTATCGCAGCGGTCTCGAACCTTGTCGATGTTCGGATCTCGCATCGAAATCACCGATCTTCCAGCATCTCGAACGCGTCGCTCTGGCCGGCCATCTCCACATAGTCGCGTGTCCGGCGCGCACCCTTGTCCTGAGCAGCGAGGGGCTTAGCGCCTGATGTCCTTGTTTGGTTGATGGCGTACTGGGTCTCGTTACGGGTGAGTTCGGCCAGCCTGCTTCAGGTCAGCCGTAGCGTAAGTCCGGTCCGTAGGCCGCCTTGCTATTGCGGGCGGCTTTTCTGGTAGGCGAGCTTGCCGGCATGCCGGCGGATGGCGATGACGGCAACGGCGCGTCTGGTGAAGCGTTCGTCGATGTCATCGGGGTTGTAGGGGCCGCCATACCACTCGCGCAGCCGGTCATGTTCCTCGTGGGCAGGGTCGGCCATGGCGTTCAGGAACAGCTCGAAGCCTGGTAAGCCGCCCACATCCTCGGGCGGGCCGCGCCGCAGGCCGTCTACAAAGCGGGGGTATTTGACGTCGGGTTCGCCGGGGCCAACCGCCTCAACGGTAATGGTGTGTCGCCAGTCGTCACCCATGTCGTAGGTATAGAGGAGCTCACGTATTTCCCGGTCGATTAGGGCAGCGAGCTTCACGTTCCTCGCGGCTGCCATGCCGCTGTCGGGCCACATCGGGTCCGGCACGCCGTAGCGCCGGTCGCCCACCTCGAAATGCCAGAGGTGATAGTTCTCCCAGCTCATCGCGGCCTGGACGATGTCGTGGAGCATCTTGAGGCTGGCGGTGACCGGCACGTCGACCCGACGCCAGATTACGGGTTCGATGTCGTTCAGGACGATATGCAGGCGGGCAACGGTCTCGTCGGTCATGCCGCCAGCCTGGCAGATTCGCGAGCCCAGTTCTACGGCATGAGTTCGTCCCAGCGGCTGGCGGGCCCGTCGTCGGAGACCTTGGCGATGACGTCGGCGATGTAGGCTTCCGGATCGACGCTGTTGGCCTTGCACGTCTGAATGACGGTATAGATCGCAGCGGCACGCTCGCCGCCCGCTCTGGAGCCGGCGAACGGCCAGTGGCGGCGACCGACGGCGATACCGCGCAGGGCACGCTCGGCGATATTGTTGTCGATCTCCAGCGCCCATCGTCGAGGAAGCGGCAGAATGCCGGCCATCGCTTGGTGCCATAGGCGATGGCTTTCGCTATGTCGGACATCGGCGACGGGCGGCGAAGGGCGGCGTCGAGCACGTCCCGCAAGGCGCCAACCAGCGGCGTGGTCCGGTTCTGCCGGGTGCGGTCCCGCGCATCTGGTCGCTGGCCGCGCACCTCGGCCTCGACGGCATAGAGCGCGTCGATCCGCTCGAGAATGTCGTCGGTCAGCGGAGTGGGCGAGCGCTCGTGCAGGTCGAACAGCTTGCGGTGGAAGTGCGCCCAGCATGCCACCTTGGTGACGCCGCTGCGGTAGAGGCCGTCATAGCCGGCATAGGCATCGGCCTGGAGGAATCCGCCAAAGCCGGCGAGATGCGCCTGCGGATGCGCACCGGTTCGGCCGGGCGTGAAGCGGTACCATGTCGCGGGAGTCGTCGTGCTGCCCGACGCCCGGTCGTCGGCCGCGTACACCCACAATCGCCCGACCTGACCAAACGTTGAAGCGACATGAACGGGGGACCGGAATTGGGAAGCTGAAAACGCGTCGCGAACGGCCCGAACTGGGTCCTAGGAGCCGCTGGACTGCAAAGCGGACCCAGGGCCGAACGCGGGTGTGGCTTGGTCCGCTGTAGCCAAGGAGAAGTGTCGCATGACTAGTCATGATGCGCTGCAGTCGATCCTTATAGGCATGGGGGCAAACGGGCGTATACCGGTGGGCAATCGGCCGCGCCGGACGAGGCCGAGCGGAGGACCGCCGTGCTGATCACGCTCTTCGCCCCCGACAACGTCCATCTGCTCGAGATCGCCGGCGTGCGGGACGCGCTTTTCGAGGCGAACTGCCGGGCGACGACCGACAGGCCGTACAGGGTCCGGCTGGTCACCGAAGACGGTCTTCCGGTTCGTAGTGCGTCCGGCGTGACCTTCATTCCCGATGCCGGCATTGAGCAGGCGACCGAGCCTTCCGACACGCTGATCGTCGTCGGACCGTACGGCGTGCCGGATAGGCCGACCATCGGGGTGGCGCAGTGGCTTCAAGATCAGGCTCAGCGGTCACGGCGTTACGGGTCGACCTGTACCGGCGCCTTCCTGCTGGCTCATGCCGGGCTGCTCAACGGACGACGCGCCACTACGCACTGGCAATATGCCGAGCGCCTGGCCGCCGCCTTTACCGACATCTCCGTCGAGCCCGATCGCATCTTCGTTCGGGACGGTCCGGTATTCAGTTCGGCTGGCGTGGCCGCAGCGATCGATCTCACCTTCTCGTTGATCGAGGAAGACCATGGCCGTGCCCTCGCCCTCTTCGTGGCGCGCCGGCTCGTCGTGTTTCTCAAGCGGCCCGGCGGGCAATCGCAGTTCAGCGCCACGTTGACCGCCGAGGCGCGGACGAGCGGCCCGATTGATCGGGTCCGACTGCTGGTCTTGGACAATCCTCGACGGGATTTGGGTCTTGAAACGCTGGCCGAGGAGGTCGGCGTCAGCCCGCGACACCTGTCGCGCCTGTTTCATGCCGAACAGGGGAAGAGCCTGGCAGATTATGTGGAACACACCCGGGTAGACATCGCCCGGCGGCTGCTTGAGGAAAGCTCCGCCCCGATCAAGGCGATTGCCTTTGCGGCGGGCTTCGGTTCGACCACGACCTTGAGGCGCGCGTTCATGCGTGGTCTCGGCATCACGCCGCAGGAGTACCGCACGCGCTTCCAGACGACGGGTGCCGCCAAGCCGGGCGAAGACGAAGGTGCTGCCGCTTTGTCCTGAATAGCCGCACACTCGACATTGGGGCCGACCGCTCGATCCGGCACTGTCGAAGTCGGAGGTTCATCGCATGCAGCCGACTTTATTTACGCTCTCGACGTGCTCGTTCGAGTTACGGGGCAGTTCTATCACCTGCCTCTTGCGACTTTCCTGCGCTGCACGCGGCCGCGGTCGTCCGCGATGAAACGCCCGGACCGGATCCCGTACGCTGGTGAGGACCAATCCCGCTTTGCTGGCAACTCTAACATCCTCGAGTTGTCGCTGTGCCTCTCGCCCTTCTTTGAGGACGGGTGCGGGCATGGCGCCTGACAACGTCGCCCCATCCGAGAAGTTGCGCGTTGTCATCGTCGATGACTCGCGAACTATCCAGGCCATGTTGGACAATGCTTTCAGCAAGCGGACGGACTTCCAAGTAGTAGGCTTCTCCAGCGATGCCGCTACCGCGGTCGACATGATTCGAAACCTGATGCCGGACATCGTGACGATCGATCTGAATATGCCCTATATTGATGGGGCCACCCTACTGCGCATGGTCGCCGACCTGGAAACGGTGTGCAAGATCGTCGTCTCTGATGCACCGCTCAAGAATCTGGCGTTGGCGGCGAGCCTAGTACAGGCCGGGGCGGCGCTGTGCCTCGGCAAGACCGATCTCGCTGCCGATCCGACCGCCTTCTTCACCAAGGTGCGTGCTGCGGCGAAGGGAATCGGCAAAGGCGCGAGGCGTCACCGCGCCACCGGGGACGGGGCCAGCCGTTTGGTTATCGCTGCCGCAGAAATGTCACCGGTCCGCGCGAAGAAACACTTCCCCGTGCCGGGTGATGAGAAGGATCGCTTGCAGTACCTACGCCGTAGCAAGCTGGCGAACAACGAACGCGAGCGGCGGTTCGATCTCGTGACCCGTCACCTGACAAGGGTGACGGATTTCCCGGTTTCGCTCCTGACGTTCATCGACCGAGACACGCAATGGATAAAGTCTGCAAGCGGCCTGGAGATACGAAGCACGCCTCGGGAGGAGGCGTTCTGCAACTACACCATCGCGCAAGGCGGCGCCTTTGTCGTGGCCAACGCGGTGAGCGATCGGCGGTTCGCTCACTTCCCGTCCGTGAAGAACTCCCCAAGCGTGCGGTGCTATGCAGGATATCCTGTAATCACGAGTGACGGCATCAATGTCGGCGCCCTTTGCGTGATCGATAACCGCGTCCGTACGGTACCGAAACATGTGCTCGATCAGCTTGCGGGAATGGCAGATATCGTCGCCGAGATGATTGATCAGCGTACACCGGCGGGTACTTGATTCAACCGGCAAGGGGCTTTCGCAGTGCTTGCGAGCCTATCGACCAGTTTACCGAGCAGCGGCCATGCCTTCCCCCCACGTAGCGGAAGCGCAGCGATGCATCGCCATGAAGTTATAAGTAGACGATTCCACGCAATCTCTTGGCTTGTAACGCGATGCAAGATCGACTCCTATTGCGTCGGTTTGCGCGCGGCTTCGCAGTCAAAAACTCCAGATGAACAAGTGTCAGTTTTTGGGAGCGGCGAAGCCGAGCTCGAGCGTCCGGTTGTGAGTCATAATAGCGGGACCGAGTTGCTCGAGGGAATGTCACAGCCGTTCGGCCCTGACACCGTCCAAACGGTACATGGCTTGTGCAAAACGGAGTGAGCTTGGGTGACCCACGCTGTCAG
>NZ_JALNUO010000017.1:0-68442 GCF_026540835.1 Sphingomonas sp. GC_Shp_6
CGTTGGCGGCCTGCTGGCTCACCTGGTTGAGCGAGAGCGTAGCGTCCCATCGCCACCCTGCGACCGCCCCGCGCAACGTGGCACCGGCGGCGACCGTGGTCCTCGCGTTGCGGGAGGCCAGTGGTGCGGCTTCGGTCAGGTAGCGGTTCAGCAGCACCGTCAAGCCGAACGGCGAGAATGGGTTGGACGTGGGCACCGCCAGCGTGGCCGACGCCGGGCCTGCAAGCGCCCGGTCGAGCGTGTGTTCGACCGAGAGGTTCACCGAACCGCTCATAGTCGCACCGACGGGTGCGCCGAACACGGTTTCGGCCCTGACGGTGTCGGTTCCCGGCAGAAGCGTCGCCGTCCGGCCGAGCGCGAAGGGGCGCGGTCGGTTCGCCGCTGTGGCATAGGCGGCGAGAGAATTGCGTGCGGCAGGGTCCATCGGCACCGGGGCGATCGTCACCGGGCTGCCCGCCAGGGTGGAGAGCGTCGGGTCGATTGCCCCGCCGCCAGCGCCGGTTACGTTCCCGATCGAGTCGAACGGAATGGCGGGGTCGGGCACGATGTTCCGTTCCGACCAGAAGAGCGGGTCGGAATGAGTGATGCGGAGATTTGCCGTCAGTCGAGCATCGCCCTTGAGCCGGGTCATGCCGACATGGGCATTCTCGGTCGCCCGTCCCGTCGGCAGCGTTGAGGTAAATGCCGTGCGGACCTCGGCCTGCGCGAAACGGCGTTTGGTGATATAGTTCACCACACGACGGGTGGGCGGGAAACCGTACCGCAGCGCGGCCGGCTCGGGCAGGATTTCAATCTTCTCGATCGCCTCCGGTGGCAATGATTGTATTTCCTGATCGGCGGAAACGCGTTGGCCGTTCAACAGCGTGATGGGATCGGACCCGTCGGCGGAACGTGTCTGGCCCTGTATCGCACGGTTCAGATCAGCCACGCTCTGCGCGCCGATGGCCGCCAGCGCATCGGGTCCGAGTTCCGCGATCGGCGCAACGTCCGTCTTGGCCGAACCTCGGATCGCCGTCACAATGATGTCCGGCCCTGTGTCTTCGACGCCAGGCGTTGCTGTCGACCGCCTTTCCTGAGCAGTGGCGGTCGACGCCTGAGATACGATGATCGCGGCAGTCACGACAAGCTCGGCCCGCCGCACCCGTGCACGCGTCCCGCGACCGCTCAACGACGCTGCCTCTCGACCTCAGGGTCGGCAGCGTGGGTCAAGCGATGAAGGAATGTTTTGTAGAGCCGCCGGCGAAGTGGATAATCGATTGCCTTGTCTAGCCACCACGCGACCGCGCAGAGGCCGGCTGTCATCGCGATCCCGCTCCAGGGCGCGTAGCCGATCAGCACCGAGGTCGGCTGCCACCCCTCAAGCGTCCGGATGGCGATCCAAACCGGCGCGTGGATCATGTACAGGGGGTAGGACAAGGCCCCCAGTGCCACCGAGACTGAAAGCCAGACGCCGATGGGGCGAGACCCGCTGCCCAGCCATACGATCGCCGGCATGTAAAGCGTGAGAACAGCGAGTTCGTAAAGCCACCCGAACGGGGCCGCAGGCTTGAGCATTAACGGTAGGATCAGGAGAACAAATAGCAGGGCAGGATGTAGGTTGATGTTGGTCGGACGCACCCTCCATTGACGGTAGAGTGCCACGCCCGCGAAGAACGAGAACGTGACCCGAGCCAGACCGCCCAGGATTTGCAATCGCTGGGTTCCTTCGTCGAGTGTGCCAGTCGTCATCCCGGTTGCGACCAGACCCAAAAATCCGGCGCAGACGATCACGGTCAACAGCCTGTTGCTGAGCCGAGGTGCTAGAGCCGCATAGGCGAGATTGGCAACTAACTCGACGAACAGCGACCATGCCGGGAAATTTATCGGGAACAGAGGGGTCGTGTTCGCATCCATGGCTACGGGATTCGGCAGCATGAACAGGTTAAGTCCGAGCGTAGCGAAGAACCTTTCCGGGTTGATCGGATGCTCCAGGAACCACACCACGATACTGCCGAGGATGAGGCCTATGAGGTAGAGCGGATAGAGCCTGATGATGCGGGCTATGAAGAACCTGCTCCACAACATTCCGGAGGTCAGCTTCTCCTCGTAAGCGTACGAGATGACGAACCCGCTTAGGACGAAGAAAAAGTCGACGGCTGGTGCCACATTGGCGGAATGTATGACGCCGAAATACGTGGACATGTGCATGTTCACGACGGCTATCGCCGCGATCCCCCGGAGCCCGTTGAGAACGTCAAAAGTGGTTTTCCCGCTAGGACGCTCCGCCATATCTCCTCTCCCAGACCACACCGACTTGCATCGTCAGTTGCGGAACCGATTACAAGGTGAGCAGGTTTACCGGTAAACTCAAGTGTCTATTTCATTCTGAAGCCTGTCGATTTGCGCTCCACGATCGTGTGACCAACGATGATGTCCTGGGGGTTTTGCCGTTCGTCGGGGCGACGCATAGCGCCGACCAGCAGGTCAGTCGCACGGCGAGCCATGTCGCCTATCGGTTGATGGGCGGCTGTCAGCGGCGGGAAGACGCGTTCGGCAAGTGGTGTGTCGTCGAAGCCGACCAGTGCCAAACCGTCCGGCACGGGGATTCCCAAGCGAAGAGCGGTCCAGGCTGTCGCGGCTGCCATCTCATCGTTGGCGGCGAAGATGGCCGATGGCGGATCATCCCGATCGAGCAATGTCACTGCGGCCCTCAGTCCCGACTCGAACGTATAATCGCCTTCGGCGACCAGATCGGCCAATATCGACAGGCCAGCCGCTCGTAACTCCCGTTCATAACCGTCCCGGCGGGGAGCGCTGCCGGAATGTGTCGGCGGCCCCGTTATAAAGCCGATGCGATGATGACCGTGGTCAATCAACAATCGCGTCAGTGCTTGTGCTGCCGCGCGCTCGTCGATCCTAACCGTCAGAATATCAGGCAGGCTGCACCCCGTGCTGATCGTGCCGACCGGCACGCCGAGTTTCGCCAGGAACGGTGTTCCGCTCATAGCTTCTGCAAAGGGAGGCAGCAGTAGCAAGCCACCGGCCCCCTGCTTCACGAGCGAGCGCATCGCCTGCTCGGGACCATGCCGTTCGACGTCATCGCTGCTGTAGGTCAGCAGTTGGACGCCAAGAGCGGACGTTTCTTCCAAAGCACCGACCAAGGCGGCGCTGACGAAAGCACTCCAAGGGCGCTCGTAAACGATCCCAAGCCGCGAGGTTCGGGAATTTGCGAGTCCCCGCGCTGCGGCGTTCGGCTGATAGTCGAGTTGCTTGATTGCCAGTTCCACTCGTCGGCGGGTAGGCTCGCTGACTTTCCCGGTACCGTTGATGACATTGGAAACTGTCATCGCGGACACGTCGGCTTGTGCCGCTACCGTTCGTATCGTTGCGCCTCCGTTGTCTCGACGCTTCCGTTCCTGCATCAGCTATGCCGCTCCTATTCATCACCGTCTTTAATGCTCGCCTAGCGCGCTTACAGTACGAGTTTACCGGTAAACTATAAACTGCGTCGACTCTCGAAAACCATGCTGCACCGGTCGACCCGTGCCGGCGCGCCGAAAGCAAAGCCGCTTCAAACGCGACAGAAGGGCCTTGCGGATGATTACGCACGATGCAGGCGGGATTCCCGAAACAGGGCTTGAGCGAGTTTCGGGAAGCGGTCCCCATTCCCGCTCAACCATCCTTTTGGGAACGCTCGGGGCTTCCCGGCCAGCCCTCTTTTGGGAATGGCGAAAACGCCCAATCGCGGACGTAGAGGCCGGGTTCGCGGGTGCCTGATTGCAGACGTGCGCGTGATCGGCGAGAAGGCGTCATGGGGGCTTTTCGTCATATCTGCATCGGATTAGGTGTCTTAGTTATTTCGTCTCTCGGCGCGTGTTATGCCCGCTCAGGGACCGTCAGTGACATACAGCGCTACACGAGCATCGTATTGTGTCCGAACGCCCGCATCCAAGATCTGACGACGCAGGATGAACGCGACACAACGCCGGGCTTTTCATTCCATGCCAAGCTCAAACTGGATGCCGCCTGCGCTATGTCGTTTGAGCGGCAACTCGCATTGGTCGCTCCCACCGAATGTGTCCGGAAGCGCGTTCACTCGGGGGGCTGCTACGCGCTGGGAAAAGAAACGAAGACCGCGTCGCACACTACGATCATCGCGCGGGCCATCGGCAGCGGGGTCTACGACCTACGCTTCTTCGAATGAGGCCTGTTTCGCCCAATAGCGGACGTCCGACGGAACGAGTAGGATGGTATGATGGACGACGCAGAACCACGCCCTTGGACGCTGGCTCAGCACCTTGCAGGTGGCTCAACCGCGATCTCGAAAATCGAAGCTGATCAACTGCATGGGGGTCCAGAGCCTGTCTGCCACCATTTCGCCGAGGCCGATCCAGTCGATCCGATGGAGGTCAGTGTGGAAGCGACCTACCGCCATCTGGTCCCCCTGTTTGCTTTGGCTGGAGTGAATTTTTTGCCTGATCGCCTTGAAGCATGGGAGACGGTCGACCCTGAACGCGAATGGCTCTTAAAGCGCATTCCCGCTATTGTAGATGCAGCGACGGTAGCAGGCTTTGAATATATAGGTTGGACGTGGGAGCCTCGTGATCGACAGCCAATCGGATCTTCCGATATCCGGGTGATCAACAACCGAACCGTCTGACGTCCCACCTGCTGAACGTCGGCTTCCCACTAGTAGCGGACATCGCAACGTCGCTATACGACAGCGAGATGTCAAACGTTCAGCTTAAAACCATCGGTTTGTTGATCGTGATGATCACGTTGCATGGGTGCAAAGAGCGTCACGAGAAAAACCCTATACCGCACCTTGTACGGGGCGGCGATAGTGCGTGTTTTGCCGATCTCCCGCATCAACTCCCCCCTGTCGAAGCCGCAGCAGCTGCGTATGAGCACGGAGACCGTCGTTTGCTGATCTTCGAAGAGTACGGCGAGGGAAACTACCCGGTCGCGCCTGTCTTGGAGGCTTACAGCGTGAATACGGGACGCCCATGGCAACCGGGTTCGGCGCGGATGGTGTCGATGTCTCGCGACAATTCGAAACCGTTGCAATGCGTTGACTGCGACTCCCCGCCAGACGCTTGTGGGGTCAAAAAGCAGGAATGGCTTCGGCTGTTTAATTCCGAGATATGCCGCCGGGCCTCGGTGCGCGGCCTTCGTCATTGCGGTGTGAAGTACGTCCAGCTTTAGGTCCGGTTTCCAACAAACCCGGACATTCCCGATCACCGATCCGTTGTGAGATCCCGCCCGCAGACGTATCGCATACCGTGGGGAGGTATTCTGCGCCATGACGCTGGACGAGCTGGGCACACGCATCTTCATCATGGGACCGTCGAACAGCGGCAAATCGACGCTCGCGGAGGCAATAGGGCGAGCGCGGAGCTTGGAGGTTGTCCACCTCGATCAGCTACAACATCTCCCGCACACCGACTGGGTGCCACGACCGCCAGATGAGTTTGCGGCGCTTCACGATAAGGCGATTACTGGCGACCGCTGGGTGATCGAAGGCAATTATTCCCGGCTGCTCCCGCAACGGCTGGAACGAGCGACCGGCTTCATTCTTCTCGACGTTCCGACGACAACCAGCCTGTATAGGTACGTTGGACGCTGCTGGTTCGAGCGCGATCGGCGCGGCGCTCTGGAGGGCGGTCGCGATAGCGTGAAATGGGATATGATCCGGCACATCGTCGTCGCCACCAGAGCCAACCGCATCCGCTACCGCGACATGATCGATGGCATCAGCCTGCCCAAGATGCAGATTGCTACGACCGGGGCGCTGGCGGCCTTCTACCGCGCCAACGGCTTGAGACGCTAAGCCGCACATTCTCGTTTCAGCATCCTTTTTGGCAAAGCGGCCATTCCGCTCACCCCCACTTGCAGTCATTATCATGATAGGCGAAGCTTGATGGTATGGCATTGATTGATCCAATCAAGGACCCTCTTGGCGCAATACGCAAGCAGCCGCCGAGCTTTTTTCGCCGCCTTGCGAAGTGGTGGACCGTTATTGGCGCCCTCCTCGTCATATTTTCGATCGTAATGGCCGTCGCACATTACGCCTACGGTATTCCCATGTATGACAAAAACACAGGGGAACTAATCGATCCAGCATTAGCGGCTTTAATTATTATCATGCTTGGTGTTGGCGGCCTCTTCTTCGCTGGCTTGGGTATTCTGGTCCTACGCATAGTTCCCCCGAACAATCCCAATGGCAGCTAACCACCAAGCCCGGCCGTTCGTGACCGGCGCAGATTCCTTCTCATACCCGCTCGGATAACGAGTTTTGGGAAGCCGTTGGCGTTCTCACTGGCCAATCCTTTACGAGAAGGCTCAATCAGGGGAAGAAAGCCGGTCCAACAGTTCCCGAAGCAGCAGGTGCTCTCCCGGGGTCAGCAGCACGATACCGCTGAGCCTAGCCTCGAGAGCGATGGCAAGAGATGGTACGCCGGCATGCTCCTGATCTGCAGGCGCATCTACAAGGACTGCGGCCATGACAGCGTCGCGTGCCGACGCGGCAAGGCGCAAGTCACGTTTGTTCTCGGGAGCGGCGAGGAGGGTAGCGACCGTACCGACACCAACCGCATGGATTAGGTCCACCGCGCGCTCCACGGACACGCCAAGCCGGCCGGCCTGCGCGATGCGGCGCACCCGCGTCCGCAAGACGTCGATCCCGGCAAGCGTCGCCGACGATGCTGGTCCCGGCGCGCCGATCTCGTTCATTATGGCGAACACCGCAGGATTGGCGAGGCCGAACGCGACATAACTGTCCCAAGCAGCGCGCAGGTCGTGCACGGGATCGGGATGCGGCTCCGCCGAAACTTTCTGCGCGACGAAATTGGCCAAGCCGTGTTCCGCCACCGCGTTCAACAGGCCGCGCTTTTCTCCAAACAGACGATAAAGCGTCGGCCCCTGAACCGACGCGGCCGATGCCACGGCCCGCGTGGTCAGCGCCGCAAGGCCACCTTCAGCGATAAGCCTGGAAGCGGCTTCCAGCACGCGGACGCGTGTATCCTGGGCTTCTGTTTCGATCTCCGGTTCCTTGGCCATGGCGCTTGTTATCATTGCATTAGGCAAGTCAGTAGCACTGATTGCAATGTCGCTTTACCGGTGATAACAAGGTAATGTTTACGATGCTACCGGGTGAGATATGATCGTAGTTACCGGCGCCAGCGGCCAACTCGGCCGCGCCATCGTTAAAAATCTGCTCGACCGCGTATCGGCAGGCGGCATCGTCGCCAGCGTCCGTGATCCCAGCACAGTCGCCACGCTTGCTGATAAAGGTATCGAGGTTCGTGCCGGCGACTTTGCCGAACCGGGTAGCCTGATGGCTGCATTCCAAGGCGCGGATCAGGTCCTGATCGTTTCTGCCGACAAGCTGGGTGAAGAGGCGCTGCGGCTTCACCACACTGCGATCGAGGCCGCCCGGCACGCGGGCGCACGCCGCATCCTCTACACCAGCCATATGGGTGCCCGCGCCGGCTCACCCTTCCTCCCCGCCGATCAGCACGCCAGCACCGAGGCAGACCTTGCGGCGAGTGGAATTGCCTTCACCGCGCTACGTCACGGCTTCTACGCCGAAAGCTGCCTCCACATGATCGGGGATGGCCTGCGCAGCGGCGAGCTACGAACGCCCGAGGACGGCCCGATCAGTTGGACGGCAAGGAACGACCTGGCAGCAGCCGATGCGGCGATACTCGCCAGCAACGGCGGTTGGGACGGCATTACACCCCCGCTCACCGCCGCACAGGCACTCACCATGGCGGAGATCGCCGCCATCGCGTCTGAAGTGACCGGACGTGACGTGCGCCACACGACCGTGACTGACGAGGAATGGCGGGACTCCAAGATCGCTGGCGGCATGCCTGCCATCTATGCCGACATGCTCCTGGGAACGTTCCGTGCCGCCCGGCAGGGCGACTTTGCCGCGACCGATCCGGCACTGGGATCGCTGCTCGGACGCTCGCCCATGACCATGCGGGAGGTGCTGTCGACAGCGATGTGACGGCGCGCACAGGATCCGAGCAGTCTGGCACGATCAGTCAGTGCCGAACACTCGGGTCACTTTGGTTGGTGCGTTTGGAGCTTCGGCGTCCCCGCCACCATGCCATTGCAAGCACACCCAGCAGCAGCACATCGGCGTGCGCCTGCGTCACTGTCATTCCGCCTATTTTCGGCAATCGCTCGCCGAACTCCGGATCGACGACCGCCGTACCGGGGAATAGCAGGGACCCTGCCTGCGTCAGCCAGAAGCTGGCGGCGGCAACGGCAGACATATCAACGCGGTTGCGTGCCTCTCCGGACTTTCCCCACGCCAGCGCCAGCGTCAGCCCGCCCAACGCTGTTCCGAGCAGCATAGTCTGCGCCGCATGGAACTTCGCATGCGGCGTCCAGCGCGGGTTGTAGATATGGGTCTCGTTGAAATCGGCGATATACGGCGACACGGCAGTGAGCACCGCAATGCCGGACACCGTCAGTCTGTAGCCAAGCGGCGTGGCGGCACCGTTCACGACCGCGCCGTCCTGAACGCTTGAGCCAAGACGTCGCGGGCCGATGTCCAACTCAGGTCAGGATAACGATCATTCTCGAGCGATGACAGGTGTCCATCGCCGCTAGCCATGTCGCGCAGATACTGCATGCCCTGCCATGCGGGGAAGATCGCGTCCGGCTGCGGTGCGAGTGTCCGGGTTACGCCGATAAGCGCACCGAGCATACCGACGCTCCCGGCGCGCAGCAGCCGATATCGCCTGCCCGTCAACTCGGTCATGATGCCGACCAGATTGCGAGGTGACACGGAGTCTCCCGCGATCCGAAGGATACGAGGCGTGTTCGGGTCAACCGCGACTGCCGCCGTGAACAAAGCAACGTCGTCCTTGGTTGTGAAGTCGTAGTGCTGGTCGGCCTCGCCCCAGTAAAGGATGCGTCGGATACCGTGCAGCACGATCGGCGCCTGCCCGGCGAGCAGATCGGCAAAGGCACCGTTCAGAACCGACGTCGCGGCGATCGGCGCAGCGTCGAGCTTCGCCTTGAAGGCACGCCGCAGGTCGAGGTTGCGATTACGCCCGGGCGCCGTGCGGGTGAAGTCGAGCGAATAGTCGGAGGGAATGAAACGCGGCACCGACGCAGCGATCGCCGCATCGAGCAGCCTTGATTGCAGATCGAGCACAACGTCGCCGAGACCGTTCACCGCCGAGACGATGCACGTCGCATCATCACATGCCGCCCGGAGCCGGTCGTGATCGGCGAAGTCCACCGGCACCACCTCCAGGCCTGTCGGCAGTTGAGCCTGTCTTGTGTTCGTCCGGACCAATGCTCTGGTAGGTACGCCCCGGCTGATGAGCGCACGCGCAATGCGCCCGCCGAGGTCACCCGACGCGCCGGCCATGACGATGAGCGGAAGGTTGGACATCACGCCGGCACCTCGCCCTCACCCCAGTGACGCACGCGATCCCTCCGAAAATGGATTGTCTTGTCAGCCATGGTCGATTCCCTTGTCAGGTGCGCGCGCGAGCGGCCCAGGCGGATAACGTCAGTAGTGTGGGGTGAACCTTTCGGAGTGCCGGGATGTCCGCATCGAAACCTTCACGTGCGATCCATTCGAACATCAGCCTGAAATCGTCGGGCAGTTTTGCTCGCAGGAAGCGCGGGATGGTGAACATCAGGACAGGTCTGTGGCCGCTACGGCGCAGGATCGCCGCCGCCTCGCCCCGTGTCACACTGTCGCCTGCGATCTCGACAGCCGTTCCGATGTAGCGGTCGGGCCGCTCGAACGCTTCGGCAGCAAACCAGCCGACGTCGCGCGCCGATGCGAGTTGCATCCGCTGGTCGTCGGCAAGATGGGTTTTCATCATCGACAACATCGTCGCTCGGAAGGCGAAGACCTCGAAGTTTTCCATGAACGCGGCTGGACGCAGCACCGTTGCCGGCAGTCCAAGCATCGCGACATGCGCCTCGATCGCCCGCTTGCTCTCGAAGTGAGGAACCCCGCTGTCACGCTCTACGCCTGCGGCCGAACATTGCACGAAGTGCTGGACGCCAGCCTCCGCAGCCAGCGTTGCAAGACGCTTGCCTTGCCGCTCCTCGCCTTCCGGGCCCTGACCCATCGGCGTTTGTACCGACAACACACCATGGATTCCGGCAAGCGCCTGTCTCAGCGAGCCCTCTTCATCAAGGTTGCCGACGTGAAGCTCGACACCGCGTGCGGCAAGCGCCTTGGCCTTTGGCGCGTCCGCATCACGGACAAGCGCGCGGATGCGCGTTCGATTTTTGCGGCGAAGCAGTTCCGTGATCGTCGCGCCGCCCTGATTGCCGGTCGCACCGGTGATAAGCACTGTTGAAGCAGACAAAGTCATTCTCCATTCGACCGGGATATGGAGCGTCCCGCATTGCCGGGACAGGGCTCCCCGCGTAGACCGAGCGTTCCAGAAAGCGGAACGCCATCATGGATCTGAACGACGTTCGCATGTTCGTACGCATTGTGGATGCCGGCAGTCTGTCTGCGGCGACCCGAGCCTTGCGAATACCCAAGTCAACTATGAGCCGCTCGCTTGCACGCCTGGAAGATCGACTTCGCACCAAGCTCTTCGAGCGCGGTGCCCGGTCGCTCCGATTGACCGAGGCTGGACGTCTCTTCCTGCCCCATGCGCGTCGTATCCTGGATGACGTTGCCGAGGCCGATGCGGCGCTGGACGGCGTCACCGGTAGCCCGCAGGGCACGCTTCGCATCAATGCCGCCATCACCTTCGCGCTCGGCATTGTGGCGCCGATGATCCCGGCCTTTGTCGCTCGCTACCCAGGCGTGCGAGTCATGCTCGACACCGAGAACCGCGTGGTGGATCTGGCCCGTGAAGAAGTAGACGTCGCGATCCGGGTTGGCAGCCTTCCGAACTCGGATCTGATCGCGCGTAAGCTCGGCAGTGTCGAGCTGTGGCCTTGTGCAAGCGCGGCCTATTTGGCTGCACGGGGCACTCCCCGGACACCCGCTGATCTTGGAAGCCATGTCCTGCTCGGGTGGCTTGATCAGCCGGCGGAATGGCGCTTCACCGACGCGACGGGAGTGCGGCATATCGTGCCCGTGCTGCCTGGGACGCTCGCACCCGAACCCGCTGTGCTTCAAGTCTTGCTGTCGGGCGGGATCGGCATCGGCCGCCTTCCCGACTTTCTTGCGCGCCCGGCCACCGACAAGGGTACACTGTGCCGCATCCTACCGGATTACGCCACAGAGGCCGTGGAAGTTCATGCGGTGTACGCCGCCCGTCGCAGCCTCTCGGCGAAAGTCCGGCTGTTCATCGACGAGCTGGGTCAATCGATGATTTTGCGATGAAGATCGAACGCTGAGCTATCAAGTTTACAGGCGGTTGGACCAAATAATGTGTTTTCCTATAAGAGATCGCATGATCAGCCATCAAGCTGTTCTGCTGACACGTTTCGCCTGCCACCGGGAGATTCTCGTTTCACCATCGTTGTGAGAAGGCCGCCCTGCCAGCGGGGGTGACATTTATCGCTGACAAAACCGTGCCAATTAGCGCTGATATCTACACGCGCTTTTCCTTAGAAGCCGGTGTCGCAAAAGTCGGTTGCACAATGCTAATGTTCTGATACAGTTTTGCGACATGCTGATCGGCTACGCCCGTGTGTCCACCGATGACCAAGACCTCCGGCTGCAACGCGCCGCGTTGAAAGAGGCCGGGTGCAAGCGGACGTTCGAGGAGAAGGTGTCGGGCGCGAAGCGTGACCGGCTCGAGCTGGCCAGGATGATCGAGCAGCTGCGCGATGATGACACGGTGGTGGTGACGCGGCTCGACCGGCTGGCGCGCTCCACCCGGGACCTGCTCGACATTGCCGAGAAGCTGAAGGAGGCGGGTGCCGGCCTGCGCTCGCTGGCCGAGCCTTGGGCGGATACGACCTCGCCTGCGGGCCGCATGGTGCTGACCGTGTTCGCCGGCATCGCCGAGTTCGAGCGCGAGCTGATCCACCAGCGCACCAGCAGCGGGCGAGTGGCGGCAAAGGCGAGGGGGGTCCGCTTTGGCCGCCCGCCCAAACTCACCCCCGATCAGATCGCGGTCGGCGAGCGCCTGGTGGGAGAGGGTACATCCGTCCGCGAAGCCGCCAAGCTGCTCAAATGTCATCACGCCACACTCTATCGGGCGCTTACCGGCACGGACCGATCCCTGCTCGCCGCAGCTTCCAAGGGGGATGCCGGCGATTTCGATTTCGAGCCGCCGAAGCTGGGCACGATCTCACGCCCAGCTGATCTCGACTGATCTACCCGCCTTGTGGGGGCTCAGCTCTCGCCCCAGACGTGCATCACCTTTGCTACGGCGGGTCGCGCCTTCACCCGCTCGAAATGTGCGGCCACGTTCGCCGGCAATTCCACGTCCACCTGCGGTGCCCAACGCTCGACGTAGAACAGCGCCGCATCGGCGACGCCGAACGTGCTGCCGGCTGCCCACTCGCGGCCGCCCAGCTGACTATCGACGATGGCGAAGGCCTCTTCGATCATCTCCTTGCCCTGCTTCTTCACCGAGCCTTGGCCGAGGCCAAGCGTCTGGTGGACCGGGTCCTGCGGCTCGAACTTCTCCGGCTTGAACATGCGCGCGAACGCTTGGCTGTGGATAGTGCCCACCGCGTAATCCATTAGCGACAGGGCGCGTTGCTCCTCATCGGGATCGGTGGGTAGCAGGTTCAGGTGAGGGGCCTGCCGCGCCAACCAGACTGCGATGGCGCCGAACTCGGTGAGGGCGCGGCCGTCATCCAGAACCAGCGTCGGCACCTTGGACTTCGGATTGATCGCCTTGAACCAGGGTTCCTTGGTCGCACCTCCGGCGACATCGATCTTCTCGGCCTCGTAAGGTCGACCGATCTCCTCCAGGAGGACGTGGGTGCCGATCGCGCAGGTGTGCGGTCCCCAGTACAGCTTCATCGGATATGGTCCTCGATCGTGGTCGGCCGCCATTCTGGCTTGCCGCCCAAGAATGATCTCGCCTGAAGAGCGGTCAGCGGGCCTGTCAGTTCCGATCTCTCAGCACGGCGACGACCTGCTGCCGCCTGCATGATGGCGCGTGCGCTAGCGGTACGCGCCTAGAAACAGATCGCCCGAGGCTCGGCGCCGGAAGAGCGTCGCCCACCGCTGCCGGCGATGCTCAGGCCGGTCATGCGCTAGGTGGCAACGCTGGCAGAGCGCGGCGAGATTGCGCTGCTGGTTGTTGCCGGGATCATGGTCGAGGTGCGCGCTGGCGAGCACCACCCACGTGTGCGGTGGCGTCATATCGCCCACAAGCTCCACCATACGCAGCTGTTTGGGAAGACGGTCGGGTGAGGCAAGCCCGCGCAACAGCCGACCGCGATCATCGCGCCAGTACCGGCGCTCCTCATCGTACCAGCGGCCATCGCCTAGATGCCTGACCTTTACGCCATGGGGTCGACCGCAATGCTCACATCGTCCTTTAGCACGCTGAAACCGGACAAGGGCGGACAGCTCGCGCCAGTCGATCGGGTATAGCCAGCGATGCTCCGGGCGGATCGGCATTGGGCGATTCTGATTCAATCAGCCTTGGAACGAAAGAGGAAAGTTGCCCTCTGATTAGAGAGTTGTTGAAAGGGTAAGGATTATTCCTTACATGACGCAGCTCCATGGAGGTTCTGATGACTACCATCGTTCAAGAGCGCAGTAGGATCACGGCCAAGGGGCAGACAACGGTGCCCAAGGCCGTCCGCCAGGCGCTGGGGGTCAGCTATGGCGGTGAGATCGCCTTTGTGGTCGATGAGCACGGCGTCAGCGTCCGGCGTGTCGAGGCCGAGGAAGCCGATCCAGTAATCGGAGCATTTCTGGGCTTCCTGGAACAGGACATGCTGCGCAATCCGCAGAACGTCGTTGCCTTTCCGCCCAGCCTGGCTGACCGCATGGCAGCGCTAGTCGAGCACGTCCCGGTCGATCGCGACGAGGCAATCGACGGACCGGTCGTGCTCTGACCCATGATCGTCGTCAACGGTTGGACCCTCTATGCGCACCCGCTGCTGCTCGATCAGCTTGAGAAGCTGACCACGGCCGTCGAGAAGGCGCAGGCGAAAGACCCGCAGGACTGGACCCGGACCGCGAATGCCAAGGTATTGGCCGCGGTGCGGTCCCTGATGTTTGAGGCGGTTCCCAACGATCCCACCCGACCCGAGTATCGGCAGGGCGGCACGCTCGGCGCCGCCCGGAAGCACTGGTTTCGGGCAAAGTTCGGCAACGGGCGCTTCCGGCTGTTCTTCCGCTATGACAGCCGCTCCAAGGTCATCATCTTCGCCTGGGTGAACGACGACACCACGCTGCGAACCTACGGCTCCAAGACCGACGCTTACGCCGTGTTCAAGGGGATGCTCGACAGGGGCGATCCTCCTGATGATTGGGCAGCGCTGCTCCAAGCTGCATCTGCCGATATGGCTCGCCACGATGCCCTTCAGCAGATGGCGGACCTCGACCAGAAAGCCGGCATCTTCGACGATCACGTCCCCATCGATCGCGCCTGACGCTGGTGTCAGAACCGTCCGGTTGTGACACTATCATTCGTTGCGACGTCGCTGGTGCACGTGATCGGCCGCTCGGTCGTTTTTATGCTTGAACAAAACCAGACCGCTAACCATGTTTCTAACTAATCAAAGTGCCTGCTGGGGGATCGGACAGGCGCAGCAATTGAAGGGGGGACTATGCCAACTATCCGTTTGAATGACGCTGAATGGTCCTATGACGAGGACAAGCCACTAGGTCCTGCTGGTGGCTTCGGCGAGGTGTTCCGAGGGACGGGTGTCAACGGCGCGGTCGCGGTCAAGCGTCTTAAGCTAACTGCAAGCGAAGCCGCGCACCGCGAGATGAACATCGGACAGGCGCTGGCCCGCCGCAATTTAAAGCATGTGGTGCCGGTCTTGGACTATGGGCAGGATGCTAGCTCAGACGGCTATTTCCTCGTCATGCCGATCTGCGAACGCAGCCTTCAGGACGAGATTTCCGCAAAAGGCGCTCTTACCGTCGCGGAGGCTCGCTCTGTCGCCCTGGACGTACTGGCCGGGCTTCGTGAAGTCGGCGACATTGTGCACCGCGACCTCAAGCCTGGAAACGTGCTCTACCTTGACGGAGCTTGGCGTCTGGCTGACTTCGGCATCGCCAAATTCGTAGAAGACAGCACCTCACTGCGCACTCTCCGGGGCAGCCTGACACCGGCCTATGGCGCGCCCGAGCAGTGGCAAGGCGAAGCACCCACCCGAGTGACGGACGTTTATGCGCTCGGCTGCATGCTCCACACGATGCTGACCGGATCGCCACCGTTTGAGGGCTCTCAGGATCAAATACGCGAAGCGCACCTGCACCAACCGCCGCCAGCCTTGGGTGTCGACGCCCGCTTGTCTGCCTTTGTTGGGCAGATGCTCCGCAAAACTCCAGCGTCTCGGCCGAGCATTGAGCGATGCGTTGAAGTGATTAGCACAGTCGAAGCAGCGCGTGCCAAGCCGGTGCATACCGGGTTGTTAGCGGCCGCTGGGCAAGTCTCCCGAGAAACGGCAGCCGCGGAGGCCGCAGCCCAGGCCGCCGCGACAGCCAAGCGCCAACGAGAGGCTCTCGTCCGTGAAGCAAGTGCGGAACTCGACGCGATCCTGAAACGCCTTTGGAGTGAAATCAAGGATGCCTCCGACGAGGCGAAAATTAACAGGCACACAATCGCGCTGGGACGGGGCACGTTGGCAGTGAGCGAGGTAGCCAGCATAAAACTCCAAGCTCAGCAGCCCGACCCTTACGGCCGCTCGTCCGAATGGGATGTTGCCGCTAGCGCAACAATCTCAGTCACGCGTGCCAAGGTGACTCGTTCGCAAATGACTGCACATGACATACCGATTGTTTACGCAGGGCGCATGACGCCTGAGGATCAAGACTATAGTTGGAGCGCGACGCTTTTTTTTGGCAAGTCGCAGCGAGACCCCAACTATCGTTGGCGCGAAACAGCCTTCTGGAGTTTTAGTCGAACTCAGAACGGGAAAGACGAACCTCATGCCTTGCAGCCAGATGATCGCGATTTTGGGATGGCGTTCTCAAACGTCATGGGAGCGACAAGCGCGGCTTATGGGCCTTTTGCAATCGATGGCGAGGACGAGGACACCTTCCAGCATCGTTGGCTGACGCTATTCACCAAAGCCGTAACTGGCGAGCTCAACCGGCCCAATCAAATGCCCATTCCCGATCACTTTTGGCGATAAAACCGTCGCAGTGCCTGCTCTCGGCGTCAAGTTCTTGCTCAGTTTTCTGAAAGCGTCGTTCACGACGATCAACTGGTTATCGCCGAATACGGTGGGGGGACGAGCCTATGGTCGAAGATGCTGATGTAGGTACGCGGCGTGCGATCGGCACCTTCGGGGTACTATCCGCTGGAGCGGGGCTCGGTGTCGTCACGCCCGCCATCAAAGAGGCGATACTCTCTTTCTTAAACAAACGCCTCGGCCTTCAGCTGTTTGACGCGCCACCGTGGATGGGATGGGCGCTGATCGCTCTTGGATTGATATGCCTGCTTTTGGCTTTCTTCGGGCAGGGCCGGATTGATGGCGTGTTTAAGTACCTATTCCACGGCCGCAATTCCACCGTCGGGACATTTTTGGTAGTGAAACACACGGGCTTCGTCCCACCCGTGCGCGACATACAGCAATCCGAACTGCCGAAGGCGTTGAACCGATGCGCTCTGCAGCACCTCTCAATTGAAGTTGGTGGCGATCTAGCGCTGAACCCTCCCGCCTTAGAGGCAGCGTTGGCCAAGCAGTTGCGGATGCCGGATCAAATAACAGCCATCCTCGGCGTAAACCCGGCGGCTGCGCTCGGCTATTCCGGCATCGTGCAGGCGCCGTTTCAGCTGCTCGCCGGTCACCAGCTCGCGAGCTGGACACAGGTACGAACGTTCGAGTGGGATCGCCACCTGAACACGTGGAAGGCACTCGCCGGTGGACAGGGACCCGACCTAGGAGTGGTCACCAGCAACGCTGTGGTTGGGACGGGCCTCGACGTCGGCGTCGCAATCGAGATCAGCTATGCGATAGCCGACGCAGAAATAGTCGCGAGCATTCCTAACATCGGCCGGATCGTCCGGGTCGGCGTCGCGCTTCCGGCGCTGGACGCCGTGACACATGACGGTCAGGTCACGCAGATCGCGCAAGCGTTTCGCGCGGCCCTTGACGGCACCCGCGGAATTGCACCCGGTGCCCGCATCCATGTCTTCTGCTCTGCACCGATGTCGATCGGGTTCGCATTAGGTCGAATGGTGAGCAGGACGCTTCACCCGCCGGTGCGGGTCTATGCCTACAACCTGGCCGCTCCCAAGCCGTACCCGTGGGGAATCGAAATCAATGCCGCGCCCGCTGCTGCAATCGTGAGGACCTGAAATGTACGATTTGTCTTCGGAGATACTCGACTTCCACAATCAGTACGTGAAGCTCGATACGGATTCTGAGAAGCGTCTGGTTGAGGTGCGGGACACGAATCTTACCAGGATCAGGAACGGTCTTAGCGACCTAGGCAAGCCTGTCTTCAAGAACTGGCGCAGCCAGGGTGGCTACGCAATGGGCACCGTGGTCAACGATCCGCTTGGCGAGAGTAACCATGACATCGACATCGCGGTTATCTTCGACAAGGACGATCTTCCCGCGGGGGCCCTGCAGACGAGGCAGCGAGTGCGCGATGCGCTCTGCAAGCACGGCGTGAACTTCCTGAAGGATCCCGAGGCGCGAACGAATGCAGTGACGGTCTGGTATGCAGACGGCTACCATCTCGACTTCGCCATATATCGTCGGTCGACCAACATATTCGGGGTGGAAACCCACGAACACGCGGGTGCGGACTGGGTGGCGCGCGACCCGGCGGAGGTGACGACTTGGTTCATTGACAGGGTTGACGCGCTCTCACCAAACGCGAGCACACACAATCCGGCGCCGTCCGTCCGAGTAAATCAACTACGACGCATCGTGCGCATGGTGAAGTGGTATTGTCGGTCGCGGACATCGTGGAGCCTTCCCGGCGGGATGATCACGAGCACGCTTGTGGCGGAATGCTACTGCCCGGATCCCTATCGTGACGACGTGGCGCTCTACGACACACTGGCCGCACTTAACGTGAGGCTTCAAAACGGATGCCGGGTCTACCATCCAGCGAAAGACGGGCGCGAGCTGACGGGAAAGGCCGAGTACCTCAACCAAGTGAAGGCCCTGCGCGATCGGCTGGCGAAGCATCTCCCAAAACTGGGTGTGCTATTCGAGGAGCAATGCAACCGGCAGAGAGCGCGATCGGCCTGGGATTGGGTCTTCAACCATCAGTTTTGGTCAGGCAAGGAGGTCGTTGAGGAGGCATCCCTCACTAAGACGGATACTCGAACGGGTGGCTACTATGTCACTCTCGGCTGCGACTTGGCCAAGTCCGAACATGGCAAAATCGTCGGACCGTATCGTGGTATTGCTTTGCCTAAGAATATGGGGCTCAGATTCTTTGTCGACGCTACCAACGTTCCAGAGCCTTACGAACTAACGTTCGACGCGAACAACGAAGGTGACGAGGCGAAAGACGCGGGCCAACTCGAATGGTCGGGCCGGACCACCAGCGACGAGCCAGAATGGTGGACGAGCACCGCCTACAAGGGCAAACACCGCATGACGTGTAGCATCCTGAAGAGTGGGCAGGTGGTCGCCAGCTCGTCGATGATCGTCAAGATCGTCCGAAGCCCGCTCCGATTTCGTCGATGAACCCTTCCAAGCTCGGCTCTGGTGTCAGAACCGAGCGGTTGTGACACCTGTCACAGGCTGCGCCGACGAGCTGACTCGCCGGCGCTTGGGCCTCAAAGCTTGTCTTTAAGCCCCTTCGCTGCCGTGAACGACACCTTCTTCGATGCCGCAAAGGTCATCGTCTCCCCCGTTGCTGGATTGCGGCCTTCCCGCTCGGGTCGATCCTTGACGCTGAATTTGCCAAAGCCAGGAATGGCGACGTCGTCGCCCTTTACGGCCGCGCCAGCAATCTGGTCGAACACTGCCGTTATCGCCGCCTTGGCATCAGCGTCGCTCATACCTGTGGCGGTCGCAACGCCCTTCGCAAGTTCACCGATGTTCATATCACTCATCCTCAATCAAAACGGTCAGTTCCCTAGCCGGGCGTAGCGGCATGGCAAAACTCGATTGCAGGCCCCGCCTGTGAATGGGAGATCGGAAGATGAGCTTTTCGCTTCGATGATGCCGGCCATGTGAAAGCTGGTCGCTCCGATGCTGAACGGCTGCTGCCGACCGCATTCAGCCTCGCTGCATACGGCCAGGCGTAGACCTGCGTCATCGGCATTCCCGCCGGTGAGGATCAGGAACATGGCACACAAAACGATCACGATGGCGGCTCTGGCGGCAACGATCGTCACGGCCATGGTGCCAGCAGCCGCGATCGCGCAGGACCGCTACGGTGACCGCTATGCCGGGTATAGCGGCTATGATCAGCGCCAGGGCGACTGGCAGCGCCCCGGCGACGATCGCCGCGATTGGCCCGACAGCCGTCGCTATGACCGCCAGCAGGACGCCTATGCCAATCGGTATTACGAGCCGGCGCCGGTCCGTTACGGGTATCGCGGTGCACCGGGCTATTACGACCAGCGTGGCTATGCGCCTGCCTATCGCGGCCCGGTGAGCTACCGGTATCGGTGCCAGGGTAGCGGGACGAGCGGGACAATCATCGGCGCGCTCGCTGGCGGGCTGCTCGGCGATGGGCTGGCCGGTCGCGGCGACCATACGCTCGGCACGATCCTGGGCGGAGGCGCCGGAGCGCTGGCGGACCGCGCGATCGACCGGTCGAACAGCGGCTGCTGATCCTCCATCATCGGAACCGCGCTCGTGAGGAGCACGGCTCCGTCACTCTCACGGCCTGGAGACGATCAATGCGTATCAACGATCTTGTATCTGCAATGGCCGCTGCTGCTTCGCTGGCGGCCCTGGTCCCTGCGACGGCCTCGGCTCAGGCCTATGGCGACTATGGCGGCGGCTATGGCTATTCCGACCGCGGTTACTACGCTCCTCGCTATGACGATGGCCGGCGCGAAGCCTGGGCGGGGCGCGAGCGCTGGGACCAGCGGCGTGAGTGGCGGGAGCGGCAGCGCTGGGAACGCGAGCAGGCTCGTCGCTACCGGCACCACAACGACCGCGGCAATGGGTACGGCTACGGGTATGACCGCTACTGACCTGATGCGAAAAGCCCGCGGCCAAATGGCTGCGGGCTAAAAACGGACTTAGCTTTCAGCTAATGCCGCCGCTTTCGCCTGGACAGGCGAGCAGGATCAGTGCTTTGCGCTCTGGCCTTGTCGCCCGCCTTCTTGGCCGCGTCTCCAGCCTTCTCGGCTTCCTTATCGGGATCATCATTGATCCTGCTCTCCCGTACCTACCTGGATCGTGCAGCGCACCGCCTTCCTGGCCTTCGCCGCCTGCTTGCGACACGCCTTCAGCGCCTCGCGGTTGGACACCGCTAACCGGTTGTTCGCCAGCACGCCGGCGAACGCCTGCGCATCGCCGGCCTTCATCAGCCGCTGGCCGCCTTGCCACATCGGCATCCGCAAGGAGCGCGCCGCCATCCGCTCCGGCAGCAGCCAGCTCGCCGGCATGGCGCGCGCGATCGGACCGGCGAGGATCGCCCATAGCAACGCACCCATCACCAGCGCGATCAGACCGACATTCTGAGCGACATACCGAAGCCGTCGCCGCTGTTCGTCCGCCATGACATGCGATTCCAGCTGACGGTCAAGCCTGGTCGCGACCTCCTCGATCGTTTGCCGGGCCGCGGCGATGGCGCGGCGATCCTCACTCCGCCCTGCGGTACCGACCTCCAGGATCTGCCGGCCGATCTCATGCGGCGTGAGCGCCAGCGCCGGGCTGTTCACCAGCGCATCGACCCGCTGCGCGGTCGCGGAGAGGTTCTTCGAGATGACCCCCAGCGTCTCGGAATAGTCCGGGCCTTCGGGATGTTCGGTACGCTCGGCCGTGAGCCGCTCGATGGCGCGACGCATCAGCTTCACTTCGGCGCGGAGATCGTCGAACGCCTGTGCCGCCCCATCCTCGCCTTCGCTTTCGCCATCCGCCATGCGCCTTCTCCCTACCGGCTGAGTCCGCGATCCTGTTCCCGGTCGCGCTCACGCTCGCGATCCATCCGCTTCATTTGCTCCAGCACCTGCTCGGGCGATGGCTGCCGGTAAAGCCCCAGCTCAGGCGCGCTACGCTCCAGCTCCATGCGCAACGCCGGATCATGCCGGAGGTCGTCCACCATGATGGCCATGCGCTGCGCGGCGGGACCAACGCGTGCCTCGCCGCGTTCGGTTTCCAGCTCTCGCCAGCGCTCCATAAACCGCCCGGCGCGCAAGTTCGGATCGGCCCGCACGCGGGCTTCCTCGGCCATCCCGCGCATCGCGCCGCGGATGTCGCCGGCCGCGGCGTCCCGCCCAAGTTTCGGATTGCGCTCGATCGCCGAGGCGAGGTCATGCGCGCCCATATACCGGGTCTTGTCGAGCGCCTCGCCGGCGCGCTCCAGCGCGGTTGTCTGGTGCGGCAGCACCGGCAATCCCTTCTCCTGCATACGGGCGATGTCGACCGCTGCGCGCGCATAGCGCTGGATCGCCTTAGGCTGGGGCAAGCTGTTCGTGCTTTCAGGTAGGTAATCACGACGCTCGGCCTCCGCTGCCTTCGGCTTGAAGCCGGCAAACATGCTGCGCGCCTTGGTCTCGACAGCCCG
The DNA here is from genome assembly GCF_026540835.1 of Sphingomonas sp. GC_Shp_6. Taxonomy (NCBI): domain Bacteria; kingdom Pseudomonadati; phylum Pseudomonadota; class Alphaproteobacteria; order Sphingomonadales; family Sphingomonadaceae; genus Sphingomonas; species Sphingomonas sp. GC_Shp_6. The sequence goes on from NZ_JALNUO010000017.1 coordinate 21,737, forward strand.
CACGATCTCGCGCACCCGCTCTGGCAGCCTGATCTCGCGCCGATCCGCGAAAGCACGAACCGCCTCGTCCGGCTCGGCCGCATAGTCGCCCGCCATGTCCTTTGCTCGATCACGCGACAGCACGGTTGCCAGCTTAAGATCCGTCGTGAAGTCGTCACGGCCATAATGGAGCTGCACGCCGTCACGGTGCCGCGACAGCGCGACATAAGCTGCGTGCCGGTCCATCCCGGGGGTGGCGAGCACATGGGTAGCGTCTACCGTCACACCCTGCGATTTATGGATGGTGGCGGCATAGCCGTGATCCACATGGGCGTAATCCTTGAGGTCGAACCCGACCTGGCGCCCATCGTCGAGCCGCACGGCCATCCGCTCACGGCTTACCTGCTCGACCGTGCCCAGACTGCCGTTCTTGACGCCGAGCCCGCGCTCGTTGCGCAGGAACATCAGCCGGTCACCAGCCGCAAACTGACGCTCGCCCCGCTCAGCCTTTACGGTCACATCGTCGCCAAGATCGCCGGTGACCCGCAGCCGCTCGCGTGCCTCGCCGTTGAGCGCGCTAACCTCAGCGTTGGTGTGGGTGAGGATGATTCGCGACTTCGCCGGGTCAGTCTGACGCTGCTGGTCCCAGCCCTCCACCAGCCCCGCCCGTGCCTGCTCGCGCGTCTCTGCGGCCACCACCATGCCCCGCTCGCGATAGGCGCTGAGCGCCTGCACTGTTCGCCCGGTGGCGAGTGCACGCGTCGCGTCGCGCTGCCAATCTTCCCGCTGCCGGCGGATCTCGGTGATCTCGGCTGCGCCATGACGCTCGGTCACCGACCGGAACGCCGCCCCCGCCTCGATCGCCTGCAGCTGCTCGGGGTCGCCGACCAGCACAACCTTGGCCCCGGCCTGATCGGCCGCGGACAGCAGCCGCTCCATCTGCCGCGTGCCGATCATCCCCGCCTCGTCGACCACCAGCACGTCACGCGGGCCCAGCTGCTCGCGGTCCCTGCTCCACGCATGTTCGAGGCTGGCAATGGTGCGCGACTGGATACCGGAGCCAGCCTCGAGGTTCTCGGCCGCAATCCCCGACAGCGCCGCGCCCCGCACGGTGTAGCCCTGCCGCTCCCATGCGTCGCGCGCTACGCCCAGCATCGCCGACTTGCCGCTGCCAGCATAGCCGACGACGCTGGCGAGCCCCCGATCGCCGGTGACATGCTCGAACGCGTCGCGCTGCTCGCCAGACAGGGTGAGTCCCCTGCCCTTGCCCGCCTGCAACGCACCGACCTGATGCCAGGTGACAACGCCGAAGCTGCGCGTGTCCGCCAGCGCATTACCCGAGCGCTCAAGCCGGGCCTCGGTCGCGATCATCTCGCGGCTGGTGAAGCGCTCCTGATCACGCCCGTCCTTGCCCAGGGCAACCAGCTCGGGGCTGCTAGGCACCGCCGCCATCACCTGGTCGTACTGGTCCTTGCCGTCCGAATGCCGGAACGCAAACACCGCCAGATCTTGTAAGGTGAACGTCGCCTGCGTGCGCGTGATCGCGTCTAAAGCAACCTTGGGTTCGGCGATGATGCGCTGGCCGTTCTCGCGTGCAATGCGCGCGTGATCCTCGATCCGCTCGGCCTCTAGCCCCTGCCCCGGACGCCTGGCTGCCGCCGGCCCAATCTTGTGCTGCGGCTCCAGCGCGATCCCTTGCTCGGCATAGGAGCGATGATCAATCCGCGCATCAATCCCAAGCTCCGCCAGTCGCTCGTTGACATGAGCGCCCCACGCCTCCCGCCAGTGCTGCAACAGCTCGCCCCTGTTCCAGTCACGCTCCTTCTTACCGAACCCATCCGGTCCCACCTCCCGCATCGACAGCATGACGTGCGCGTGCGGCTTCGGACTGCCGTCTTCCGCCCGGTCCCAATGCACGTTGAGGTCTGCGACCATGCCACGGTCCACGAACTCGCGTTGTACGAATTCGCGAACTAGCCGGACACCATCCTGGCGGTTCATCTCCCGCGGGATCGAGAACTCGATCTCACGGGCGAGCTGCGCGTCCTTGCGCTTCTCCCCTGCCTCCACCTCGTTCCACAGTGTCGTGCGATCATTTAAACGCTCCGACGCACCCTCGGGCAGCAGCACCTCGGAGTGGATCACGTCCGCCTTGTTCGAGAAGTCGTGATGCCGCCCTAGCCGCTCGTCGAACAGCTCGGATGCAGACCGGTAGGCGGCTGACGCAACGGCGCTGGAGCCGTTCGCACGGCTGATGACCTTGGCGGAGAAGTGGTAGATCGCCATCGCCCTTCTGCCATTACCCTTCTGAGCGCACGTCGGCAACGACGTATAAGCGCGCACTCACAACCTCCTTCGTCGCTGGCTCGTGACTCGCTGCGATTTTCTGGCTTGCACTCCGCCTTGGTTGTGGCACCTTGTTGATCTAAAGGATAATGAATACACCACGGGACGGCAGACAATGCGTAAGGTGCGGGACTACGATGCGGAGCTGAAGGCGCTTGGTGACAAAGCCAAGGCGTTGAAGGCGCGCAAGGTTGAACAGCTTGGGGCACTCGTCGCCATGACCGGCGCCGACGCGCTCGACATCGAGACACTCGCCGGTGCCCTGCTAGGTGCCGTCGCCTCCAAGGATACCGACGCGAAGGAGGCGTGGCGGACGAACGGCGCCGCCTTTTTTCAGCGGCGCGGGCGTAAGTCTGGCAAAACTGCTCCGGGCGACATCCTCGATGCAGCGGCGGCAACGGACGGCTCTGCTACGGGCGGAAGCGAGCCGGCGGCGCACGGATAATCGGAGTTGGGTCGTGCAACGCCGTGAACGCACCCGTCACCTGATCGAGCTGGGCGGCCTCGTCCAGAAAGCAGGCCTGGTCGATCTCGCCGACGACGATCGCGCGACGATCTACGGTGCGCTGCTGGAGCTGGTCGGAAGGGCGCGGAGCGATGATGGCAGCGACATGCTGGGACTCTGGAAGCGACGGGGCAAACGGGCCTTCGACGTGGAAGAGGAAACGCAGGAGACGATGCCGTGACCGCAACCGAATGCCGGTCCAGGAGACGGTCATGCTCTACCTCGCGCTGAAGGCTGCGATCTCTGGCGTGCTGATCGCGGTCGCATCGACCCTGGCGAAACGTTATCCGGGTTTTGGGGCGCTCATCGCATCGCTGCCGCTCGTCTCGGTTCTGGGCATGATGTGGCTCTGGAACGAGAAGCCCGACGCCGACAACATGGCCGCACACGCCGCAGCGACGTTCTGGTACGTCATCCCCTCCCTGCCGATGTTCCTGCTCATCCCGGCACTGCTGCGGCATGGCGTTGGTTTCTGGCCTGCGCTCCTTACCGGATGCGCGCTGACGATCATCCTCTACACCGCCATGACCTGGGTGGGACCGCGCTTCGGGTTGCAACTGTGATCGGCTCCCTTCCCTATCCTGAGACGTTGCGATGATGGCTATGGCTGAGGCCCTACCCCGTTCCTGGCAGCTCCTGATGGTCGGCCCGGGAAGCTGCCACATCACGCCTGATCTGCACGACAGGCTGGTGCGCCTGCTCGATCTGCTGCCGCAAACCCGCCTCTTCGAAATCGAAACCGATGCGGGCGTCGTCAGCGTGGCGCGCGACTGGCCCAGCGACCGTGTGGAGGAGGTCTCCGGCATCGAGGCGGACATCGCCGCCCTGCCCGGCATTACGCGCCTGACCCTGTTCCAGGCCGCCTGACGATGGAGTAATTCCGCCAGCTCGGCCGCGCATCACGCAACCTCGCCCGCATTGCCCTCCAGAACCCCGTCTGGGTGGTCCAGGGCCTCGTGCTGGTGCTGACCTGGGGCGCGATCCTGCTCGTGCCGCTGCGCGCGCTCTTCCAGCCCCTGATCCTGCGCTACGGCGGTCCAGGTGCCATCGACACTCACGGGTCGGCCCGCTTCGCCACCGACGCGGAGGCGCGCAACCTCACTGGCGACATGGGCCTGCTGATCGGCCGCGACCGCAAGACGGGCAAGCTGCTGCGCTACCCCGGCCCCGCCCATCTGCTGACGATCGCGCCGACCCGCAGCGGCAAGGGCGTGGGCACCATCATCCCCAACCTCCTCGAATACCCCTTCACCGTCGTCTGCATCGACCCCAAGGGCGAGAACGCCCGCACCGCCGCCCGCCAGCGCGGGAAGTTCGGGCCAGTCCACGTCCTCGACCCGTTCGGCATCACCGGCTTGGCCCCCGCGGCGTTAAACCCGCTTGATCGGATCGACCCCGCCGGGCTCGATGTCGCCGACGATTGCATGACGCTCGCCGACGCGCTGGTCCACGATGCCCACGACCAACAAACCGAAGCGCACTGGGAACGAGGAAGCCAAGGCGCTCATCGCCGCCCTGCTGATGCACGTCGTGGCGAGTGAGCCCGCTGCCACCCGCACCCTCGCCATCTTGCGCGACCACCTGACGCTGGCCCCGGCCGCCTTCGCAGCCCTGCTCGAGCGGATGCAGAGGGCCGGCGGCTTGGTCGCGCGCCGCCAATCGTCAACTCCGATCGCGAAGCCGCCGGCGTGCTGTCGTCCGCGCAGCGCCACACCCACTTCCTCGACAGCCCCCGCATGACTGCGACGCTCGGGGCTTCGGACTTCCGCTTCGCCGATCTCAAGGAGCGCCCTATAAGCATCTTACTGGAGCTGCCGCCTGATCGGCTCAATATCTATGCCCGCTCGTTGCGCCTGATGGTCGCAGAGGCGCTGCCCGCACTCGCACGGGAGCCGGGACGCCCTCCTTGGCCGGTTCTGTTCCTGCTCGATGAGTTCGCGGCTCTGGGCCACCTGGAGCCGGTAGAGCGCGCCATGGGGCTGATGGCGGGCTACGGGATCCAGCTCTGGCCGATCGTGCAGGACATCCACCAGCTGCGTGCCCTCTACGGCCAGCGCGCCGGCACCTTCCTGTCCAACGCGGGCGTATTGCAGGTGTTCGGGGTCAACGACCAGCAGAGCGCCCAGCTCGTCTCCGATCTGCTCGGCCAGGAGACGGTGGTGTTCGAGACGATGAGCGGGGCGTTCGACGCGGAAGCAACGGGAATCACGTTTGGGCAGCAGCATGTCGGCCGCCCGCTGCTTACCCCCGACGAGGTCCGCACACTCAGCCCCGACCGCCAGCTCCTGTTCCTCGCTGGGCAGCGACCGGTGATCGCCGCCAAATTGTGCTACTATGCCGATCGCGAGTTCGCTGGACGGTTCGATCCGGTTTGATCGTACACACTGGACGCGAATGATGACGTTGGCCGCGCGTGTCGGTCTGGATGTCGCGCTGGCGGAATCGTACGAGGCGGTTGTATCTGCGAGGCGAACGACATCGAACACCGGCTCACCAGACCGAACCATCCTTGGACGAACGGCCAGGTCGAGCGGATGAACCGCACCATCAAGGAAGCCACCGTCAAACGTTTTCATTATGACAGCCACGACCAGCTTCGGACGCACCTCGCCGGTTTCATGGCCGCCTATAACTTTGCCCGTCGGCTCAAGACGCTGAGCGGCCTCACGCCCTACCGATACATCGCCAAGATCTGGACGTCAGAGGCAGACCGGTTCATCGTCAACCCGATCGACCAGACGGCGGGAATAAACACCTAGGCACCTTGTCAGACGGCATTCGTGGAAACGCCGTAGATGGTGTTCGGCGAGCGCGTCATCGCGATCCTCACCGTTGCGCCCACGCGAACCGCTCCGCTTTGGATACCCAGGATCAATCTATTAAAACGCCGCTGCTTGCAGCGGAAGGATTCATGATTCTAAGGTTCTAATTCAGCCACGATTTGCCGAGCATTTTCAGTGCGTTGGAGGAAAGTAGCTGACCGCATGGGGGTGGTTGGCTGACCTAACGGGGGCTGAGGGCTGACCTGTTGGGGGGGCTTCCCTGACCCATAGGGGGCATCCTTACCTTTTGGGGGCCTCGCCTGCTCACTACGATTTCGGCGGAATCTGCCGCTTTGTCGAGCTTCTTGAAAGCCCGCGAGATCGAAAACTAGCGTGCGCGCGTCAGTTCAATGCGACTCGCGAAGATTGCTTGTGTTTGGCCCCATACCGCGCCGACTCTATCCTGACCGCGTGGGGTGGGCACAGTCGTATAACCTGACCTGACTTGACGGCCAAGGTCAGGTCAGGCAGCATTAGACCTCCAAGACTCGGTGCCGATCGCAATATGCATGGAACAGGACGGGGGCGAAATCGCTGGATTAACGGTCGATGTGCCCGCTTCGGCTGAGACGGCATCCCCTGGCCGCGCGATGCGTGTGGCTGCGGCCCTGGCGGCGAAAGACGGCGACGAGTTTGCTAAGCCGGGCAGCATCATCGAGGTCAAGTTCGTCAAAGGTGAGTCACTCAGCCTTACCGCGTCCAGGTTGCTCGCGTTGATGATCCTGCGCGCCGGTGGGGACGCCTGGGAAGACCGACCACACAGGATGCGCAAGGCGGATATACGGCGAGGGCATAAAGGGAATGAGCGGATCACCGATATGCTGGAAGAGCTGCACCGCACGCTCTTCGCAATCGATGATCGGTCCTGGCGAGGCAAGAAAGCTACGACCCGCTTTTCGCTGATCTCGCGCTCCAGTGTTGAGACGGAAGAGGAGGGGGGCGAAGCTGGTTGGATCGAGTGGGAGTTTACGCCTGATGCACGCAAGCTGATCCAGGCATCCGAGACGTATGCTGTGCTCAATCGCCAAGCAGTACTCGGCTTTCGATCCAACTACGCCTTGAAGCTGTATGAACTTGGTGCTCTGCGACTTCACCGCCGCCAAGCAACCTGGCGCGGCGACATGGCTGCGCTGCGTGCGGCGCTTGGTATTCCTCCCGAAGTCTATACCGATTTTGCGCAGCTCCGACGCAAGGTGTTGGACAAGGCGAAAGCCGAGATCGATCAGCTTGCTCACTTCCGCGTCGAGTGGCGGGATATCCGGCAGGGGCGCGCCGTGACCGAGGTCGAGTTTCGGTTCGAGGCCAAAGGGCCGCCTGAAGTGCTTGAGACCGTAGAAGAGCTGGATCGTCATTCGGGCGGTCGTCGCCAGCGGCGGGAAGGCACCGTCGAAACTGTCGTGACGGGGCAGGGCGGGATAGCCCTGCCGTCAAAGGCGTTGCCAAAGGCAAAGTCTGAGGAAGTGACCTTTCCTTCCGGCACGATCCGATATGATGCGGAGCTGTTGTCTGTCGCCCGGCAGCATGGCGGAGGTTGGGACGTCGACCTCATCGCGGTCGGCTTCCGCGATACGATGGGCGAGCGTTTGGGCAAGTTGAAAGGGGTCAAACTTATCGCGTCCTGGAAGGGATTTTGCGAGAGTTGGGTGACGCGAAGGGGCAGGGCCTAGAAGGAAATTGCACATGTGCAATTTTGCGAGGAGTAGCCTCTCCCCATCGAGTCAGGATACCGTGATCGCGCTGGATCAGCCCACGAAAACGGCTCTGCGACTTTCGAAATTCACGAAGGATTTGACCAAAAACCGCAATTGGGTATAGCTTCATCTTAATTTCGAAAGATGGACCTGTGTCGAACACGCTTGAGATTGAAGGCTCCGAGAAGCTCGTCTCGGTAGCCACACTTGCACACCGGACTTCATCGGTCCTTGAAAAGCTCCGCGATTCCGCAAGGAGCGCCCGCGCTGGTGATCGGCGCGAGCCAACCTTCACGATCAGCAAGGCGGCCGAGCTGGTCGGAAGAACGGCTGCGGCCATTCGTGACGCCGAAAAGGATGGCAGGCTCCCTGAGCCGATGCGCACGGAGAATAATCGACGTGAACGCTACACGCTTGCCCAGCTTAATGACATGCGCGGAGTGTTCGGCACTCGGCCCTATCGGAGCCCAGAAGATTCGTGTTGCGTGGTTGCCGTCCAGAACTTCAAGGGCGGCGTCGGCAAATCAACGGTCGCAGTGCATTTGGCCCAATATCTGGCGATCCGTGGCTATCGCGTTGCGTTGATCGACTGCGACAGCCAGGCATCGGCGACAACGCTGTTCGGATATGTGCCAGACCTCGATCTGACGGAAGACGACACGCTCTATCCCTTCTTGAGGGAAGGCGAGCGATCTTCTCTCGACTATGCGTTGCGCAAAACCCATTTCGACGGTCTCGAGCTCATCCCGGCGAATCTCCGGCTCTTTCAATCCGAGTACGAGCTTGCAGCGCGAATGGCGCGGGGCAGCGGCGAACTTCTGGATCGTCTCAGGGAGGGGATCAACAGCATTTCCGACCGCTTTGATATCATCGTGATGGACCCGCCGCCAGCGCTGGGCGCCATCTCGCTTTCGGTCCTGCGCGCTGCCAATGCCTTGGTGGTGCCCGTGCCCCCAACGGTGATGGACTTCTCATCTACCGCAGCGTTTCTATCGATGCTCGACGAAACCATCGAGCAGCTCGCCGAGCGGGGCCTTGCACCCGAGCTGCAATTCCTCCGGTTCGTGGCCTCCAAGGTCGACGAGAACAAGTCGATGCAGAAGGAGCTTCTGAATTTGATGCGCACCTTGTTCGGTCATGCGATGATTCGAACGCCGCTCAAGGATTCTGCCGAGATCGACAACGCGACGGCACGTCTGATGACAGTCTACGAACTTGACGGACCCGCCACCAGCTCGTCCGTCCGTAGCCGCTGCCTGGCCTATCTTGACGGAGTTAACGCGGAAATCGAGGTTGATGTAAGATCCATGTGGCCCAGCCACCAGAAGCGCCTGCGCAATGAGGCACTGGTTTAAAGAACGAAAAATTGCACATGTGCAATTCTAGCGGACGGAGTGGCTATGAGCCGGAAAAATAACGGGTTTGCTGCCGATTTGACGGCAGGAATCGACCTTTCGGAGGAAACCGCGCCGCGCCGTCCGAGCATCGCCGGCAACGTGCTCACAGGGCGCGCGAACCGCATCGCCGAGTTGGCGTCGGGCGCCGTCGTCAGCCGCACGCACGAGCTGGTCGATCCCGCTCGCTGTCGGATGTGGGCTGGCCACAATCGCGACTATGCGCTGTTGAACGAGGAGCGTTGCTCCGATCTGATCGAGAGCATCAAGGCGCAAGGCCGACAGGAAATGCCGGCGATCGTTCGGCGTGTCTCCGGTGAGGTCGACTATGATTTCGAGGTCATCTGCGGCGCTCGGCGCCATTGGACGATCTCGTGGTTGCGCTCGCACAACTACCCGGACTTCAAGTTTCTAGTCGACGCCCGCGAAATCGGCGATGAAGAGGCGTTCCGGCTTGCCGACATCGAGAACCGAGCCCGCGACGATCTCACGGATTATGAGAGGGCGAAGGACTATGTGCGGGCGCTCGAAACCTATTACGAAGGCCGCCAGCGTACGATGGCTGAACGGATGAAGGTGACGGAAAGCTGGCTATCGCGTTATCTCGATCTGGCGCGCCTACCCGAGGAAATCATGATCGCGTTCAGCGCGCCGCAGGACTTGAGTATCCGCAGCGGGATCGCGCTCAAAGGCCTCCTCAAGCCGGACGATCGGAAAGCGCGAGCGTTCGCGGAGGGCAAGCGGCTCGCCGCTGTCCAGAAGGAAAGCGGAGAGTCGATACCCCTCAACGATATTATCAAGGCCCTGGCGCTCGCGACCGACCCCCCCAAGCGGTCAGGTTCCCTCAAGAAGTCAGAAATGGAGACGATCACGAATGAAGGCGGCAAACCCATTCTGCGCGTCGAAGGCGCCGACAAGAAGGGCGTTCGCCTGACCCTGTTGAGCAAAGGTGGAGCGTCGCGAGCTGAAGCCGAAAAGGCGATCAGGGATGTGCTCGACCAACATTGGACCTGAGCGCGGAACTGCTCTCGGCGAGAAGCTTGCGGGCGCCTTGAGTGGTCACATTCAATAGCCGGGCGACGGCTTTCGGGCTGAGTCCGGGGTATGCGAGCTTGAAGCGGGCGAGCAGGGGAGCTTTGCTCCGTTTCGTCGCCAGCCCGTCGGCAATTGTCCGGGCTTGCCGATCGATCCGATCATCAAGCCGAAAGGCAGGCGTAGAAGAGCGCGCCTTGCGCGACTGGGTGACCCATCATCATGCCCCTGCTCCCCCGCTGGCTATGCAGCAGTGAATCACCTCATCAACGCTGCCGCAAGCACGAGTTTTTCAACAGTCTCGAGGGGTTGTGACACCGGCACGGTAGAGCTGCGTGAGTGGCAAACGCTCTATGAGAACCGGCGCTCAATCGCTATGGCGCGGCGCCGTGCAGCGCTGACATCCACACTATGAGCTTGGCAGGATCCATCGGGCGGGCGAATAGGAAGCCTTGTGCTTCTTCGCAGCCCGTCTGAGCGAGCATTGCTGCGGCTTCAGCCGTTTCTACACCTTCGGCCACTACGCGGTAGCCAAGTTTGTGTGCAAGCCCGATCATCGTTTCTACCAGTACGAAGTCGGAGCCTTCGGCTTTGGTCAGGTTGCGCACAAACGCCTGGTCGATCTTGACGACGTGTGCGGGGAGACGCTGGAGATAGGCAAGGCTACTATGGCCAGTGCCGAAATCATCGATGGCCAGCCTCACACCGGCTGCCGCTAGCTCGGTCAGCATCGCCACGGCTTGGTCGGGATGCTCCATGATCGCACTTTCAGTTAGCTCAATCTCGATCTTCTCCGGACGCAGGTTGCGTTTGCGCAGCCCGATTTGAATGCGATGGATCAGATCAGTCTCGGTCAGATTGGCGGCCGAGATGTTGATGGACAGGGCAAGCGCCACTCCGGCGTCCTGCCATGCCCCGAGCTGGTCAAACGCTGCGTTCAGCACCCAATGCGTCGTCGGCTTGGCAAGCGATGTCTGCTCGATGAGCGGGATAAACTCGGCGGGCGAAATGTCGCCGAGCGTCGGATGGCGCCAGCGCAGCAACGTCTCTGCACCAACGCAGCGACGCGTCGCAAGATCGAGCCGGGGCTGGTAGACGAGCCGGAGTTGATCGCCCGCCTCTAGCGCTTCGCCGAAGTCGCGTAGCAGGTTGTACTGCCGTTGGTGTGCGGTGTCATTCTCGGCTGAGTAGAGGGCAATCGAGCCATCGGCTCGCCTAGCATCCTGAGCAGCGCTGCCAGCACCTCGCAGAACGTCGTCCGCCGCAGCCTGACCCAGTCGGAATGGCCGGACGCCGATGGCGACGCTGGTGACGAAGCGGACGGAAGACGACGACCGGACGACTTCGAACGTGGATTGTAGGAGCTCCATGTACGTAGCTTCTTCCATCCCGGGGGGCGACAGGAAGGCGAACTGCGCTGTCCCGACGTGGTAGGCGGTCCGCGTGTCTCCCAACGCCATACGAAGCGCTTGCGCCGCTTCACGAACAAGCTCATCGATGCGCATGCTTCCTAACGCTCGCGCAATCTTGCTGAGCTGATCGTCGCGAGCTATATCAATGACAACGGCGAAGCGTTTCTGGCCGGGATGATCCTTTGCGAGGTCGAGGAGATCCTCGCGGAACTGATTTCTGGTAGGCAAGCCACTGATCGGATCGATGCGACCAAAGGCGTGCTGGAGTTCAATCTGTGCCATGACCATCGCAGCCAGATCAGCAAGAGCTGCAAGCTCAAGCGGTGCCGCCGTGCGAGGCTCGGTGCCGAGAACGCAAAGGGAGCCGATCCCGTAGCCATCGTTCGTGATCAGCGGCGTGCCTGCATAAAAGCGGGTACCTGCCTGGCCCAAGGCGCTGTCTGCGTAAAAGGGATCAGTTAAAAAGTCTTCGATGACGAGCGGCTTGCTCGTTTCCGCCACTTGGGCACATGGGGCTTTATCGCGAGGAAGGCTCCAGTGATCAATTCCCACCCGTGACTTGAACCACTGGCGGTCACGATCGGTAAGCGAAATGGCTGCTATAGGCAGCCCGAAGATCTGGCTCGCCATCCTCGTGATCCGGTCGAAGCTCTCGCTTGGCGGAGTGTCCAAAAGCTTGAGCTGATGCAAGGCATCGAGCCGGGCTTCTTCCTGGTAGTTACGCACGGTTCTGTACCCCCTTTGAGATCGCATAACCGCGACGTATTAATGGGGTACTATCTCTAGCCATGCAGTTACCGCCTCGGCATACTCACGGCGTTGTGTTGCGAGTCAAAGACAGAGCCCTGCGCGAATGTTGCGGCGTCAGACGCTAGATGACGCCCCGCGTCCGCATGACGATCCGATTGCGACCCTGCCGTTTTGCCTCGTAGAGCATCCGATCAGCAGCTTCTATCGCGTCGTCGCGTTTGATGCCAGCGAGTGACGCTGCGCCTATGGAAATCGTGATGGTACCCAGCGTCTCATCGCTGTTGCGTATTTTGAACGATTTCGCTTCCAGGTCCTTACGAGTACGCTCGAGTATCCCTGCGGCATCCTCAAGACGGAGGCCATCAAAAATGATCAGGAATTCCTCACCGCCCCACCTGGCGACTGTGTGAGCACCGACACTGTCCGAAAGCGACCCAGCGACAGCCTTGAGCACGCGGTCGCCGACGCTGTGGCCGAATTGATCATTCACCGACTTGAAGTGATCGATGTCACACAAAGCGACTACGCCGGGATCCGCCTTACGCCGGGCGGTGAGCTCCTGGGTGGCACCACGACGGTTGAGGAGCCCGGTGAGCGCGTCACGTTGAGCGTCATCGCGCGTCACTTCGACTTGCTGTCGCAGATCCTCGATTTCCCGCGAGGCGGCGTTCAGCTGCGCTTCGACGCCACGTGTCCGCTGAACCATGGCCTTGACGATTTGTTCGACGGATCCCGCACCACCTGAAAGATGAAATAGGTCGGCCGATAGATCACGCCCGAACTCGGACGATTGCGTCGCTGCGCCTGCTGCCAGGTCGGCAAGGCGCAAGGTTTGATGACGCAGTGCATCCTGACGCGGGTCCGCTTCTTCGTCACCCTTGCCGCGTCGCGCCTCGGCGATCATGATCCGATCGACATCAGACTGTGTGAGCGGACGACCTTCCATAAGGATCGCGTCAACCGCCATCGCGGTCATACCGCGCCGATCCGTTTTTAGATGCCAAGCCAAAGCAAAATTGGCAGGGGTATGTTCCAGCCTTTGCTGGGTGAGGAACTGCAGCGCCTCATAGCCCGCGCCCGTCGCGGCCTCAACGAGTGATGTTTCCACCGCCGCTGCCGTTTTTCTTCGTGCAAACATATTATGAGCTCACCCCCACCCAGAGCTCCATGTACGCCGCAAGGGTAAACCAAATGCGTCCAAGGTTGACGAAAGCGGCAGCGACACGTCACTAATAGGTTCAACGCCGCGCCCTCAAGCGCCGATTCCTCTACGCCCCCTAAACAAACCACAATGATTTCAGTTCTTTAAGTTAAAGCCGTGTTGGCATTGTCCATATCCATCTTAGTTGTAGTTTAGAACACCTAATGGCCCGGTAGATATGGAGCCACGTATGAGGATGCTATCAAACTGCGAAAGTCGCGAAAAGGCGATTTGCGACCTTATGATAATGGACACACCAGCCGAGCCGATGTTTGACGACATCGTCGAACGGGTTGCGGAGTTCACGTGTAGCCCAATATGTCTAATTACCCTTGTTGACCGCCATCGGCAGTGGTTCAAGGCCAAGAAGGGCTTAGACATAACCCAAACGCCGATTGCCGCATCATTTTGTGCGCATACGATTAAGAGTAATCGGGCATTTGAGGTGCGCAATGCGCTGCTCGACCGGCGCTTTGCTGAAAATCCCTTTGTCCTTGGGTCGGCGCACATCCGCTACTATGCTGGATTGCCCCTAAGAACACCGTCCGGCGATCGCATTGGAGCGCTTTGCGTGCTCGACCACAGGCCCCGATCGCCACTCAGCCAGAATCATGTCCGTTTCATGAGGAACATGTCTCGAATGATCGTAAAAGCGTTCGAGCAGCGCCGTGACACAGCTGTCAAGCAGCAAGCCGCCGCATAGAGGGTAGCGTGGTCGCGTCCCTATGTTGGCAATCTACATCAACCATCTTGCCCTTAGCGTCTGCGAGAGACAGGTTGGTATACAATCGTAAACTTTATGACCGTTATAGTAGCTGATGGAACGGTCCCTGCAGTCGACTGGAGACTCGCCAGCTATTGGTACGATCGCACGCCTGTAAGGATGACGAGGATTGGATGCGTAGGAATATCCGGCCCGATCAGGTCGAACTCGGCATGTACGTCGATGCCTTCGATGGCAGCTGGCTGGCCCATCCGTTTTGGAAAGCAGGCTTTCTCGTGCGGTCCGACGCTGAGCGTACAAAGCTTCGCGGCGCCGGCGTGGGTGTCATCATCGACACCGCGAAGGGGATAAATGTAGAAGACGATCAGGGGTCTGAGCCTCAACCCCGCTTGGCAGCGGCATTGCCACGCGCATTGCACGCCGCCCCGGCACGTCGACCCGTGCATCAGTGGGCACCAGCGGCTCCTTCACGCATCGGTGCCGTAGCGCGCCCAGCTTTTGGGCGGGCTGACAAGGTCCGAGCGATCGCTTTGGCTGAGCGCTCGACTAAGGTGGTCAAGGCGCTGTTCGAAGACCACCGACTGGGCCGTGAAGTACCTGCCTCCATCATCCTGCCAGTGGTCGACGAGATCGTAGAAACACTCGAGGAAAATATATCAGCCTTCATCAGCGTAACGCGTCTCAAGGACAAGGATGATGAGACGTATACGCATTCCGTAGCAGTATGCGCCCTTATGATCAGTCTTGCGCGCGCAGCAGGAGCGTCGACGCCTGAAATCCAGGCGTTGGGATTGGCAGGGCTGTTGCACGACATCGGCAAAGTTATGATCGACGACGCCATCCTAACCAAGAAGGGCGAGCTTACCGACGATGAGATCCGCGAAATTCGTCGTCACCCGGAACTCGGTCATGCGCTTCTATCAACCGACGATCTTCCACCGGTAGCATTGGACGTCTGCCTTCATCACCATGAGCGCATCGACGGATCGGGTTACCCCTTTGGCCTGACTGGCGATGCCGTCAGCCAAGCTGCGCGAATGGCAGCAATCTGCGACGTTTACGATGCGATGACGTCCGACCGCGCTTACCGTAAGGGCATGGCTCCAAACGTAGCTCTTGCCCACATGGACACGACTGCGAGCGAATTCGATGCAGTCGTCCTATTCCAGTTCATGCAAGGCATTGGCGTATTTCCGCCCGCAAAGCTGGTGCGTCTTCGCTCCAACCGGCTGGCTCTTATCCTACCTACGAAGAAGGAAAACCGGTTACCTATTGCGCGGGCTTTCTACTCGACGATCGACACAGCCTTTGTCAGCTACGAGGATGTCGTGCTCAGTGATTCGTTTGCGGATGATCAAGCCGTCAGCGCCGAAGACCCGGCTAACTGGTTTGTAGTTGATTGGGCCGTGATGTCGCAGCAGATCGTGAATGGTAAGCCGATTTCGATCGCTTAGATCGCGAGATGGTGAATCTGAGCCACCTGCAATCAGTTACCTTTTAGGTACTGTTTTTGGCTTTTCAGTAACGCGTTTTGACAGGTCAGGATTGGGCCATTTTGCTCCAGAGTGCGGCATTGGCCGTATTGCCCGGCAGCCTTACTGCACAACTGGGAGCTTGCGCGAACCACCAGAGAGTGTCTTTGCATCAATCATTTCATTTGCCGAGGCGAGCCGGCGTGATCACTAGTGAGACGCAACGCAGGAGGCTGGCGCACTACGGCGTTGATCATTGTCCATAATTAACACTTAATACTGAACTAGAATGAATGATTAACGCGGATGCAGTAGCGAGCAATATGACTAGGCATATCTCTACTCCGTTCTCGTCCATCAGTGAGATCCAGGTCCTGCGGATGGACGCTGAAGCCATACTCAGTAGTATATTGCGCATAATTCGACGAGCACGTGCGCTAGTCGTGCGCGATAGGGCAACCGCGGTGGAGCTGCTTACCGCCCGGCGCGAGGAGCTTAGCAAGCTGCTCTTGCAATACCAGCGGCTGAAGCACCGCCGAGTTTTTCATCCATTCATTGAGCGCGGCTCAGCAGATTTACAAGATGCAGCTCGAGCCATGAAGCTCCGATGCATCCGGATGGGAGAAACCTTTGGTGGTGCTCACATTCGCTGGGCAGCGCTGCACGAGGACGACTGGCCGATCTACCGTCGCGATATGCTGCATACCTCAGAGCTGCTCATCATGCACCTTGAGCGAGAACATATCGCAATCGAGTTGCTGCTCGGATTGCCCGACTGCCTTGCTGCCCAAACCGCGCGATGTGCGCCGATCGCAACTTAATTGCAAAAACGAAGGAGGCGGTGCATCGCCTTACGAGGGTTGAGGCGGGTCGTCGACGCTAGGTCGGGATTGCCGGGATGTTAAGGCGTCTTCGCATAACCTTCCGGCAATCCTTGCCTGCTCTTCACTGAGAAGAGAGTGTATTGTGCAATTTAGCCACCAGCACCGCTGTTGTAATGGCAGCGATGTGAGCTTGTTCCTGCTTCTGGACGGACATGGAGTTGGTGGTTCAATTCGTCGCAACCAGTCGCAAACGACGCTTTTAGTGTTGGTGGTTTATGGATCGCCTGCTTTTTGACGTTGGCCGACGCGCGTCTAGCAGCCTGCGTTCACAGTACACCGTTAACTCGCTCCAAGACGGTGCAGCGCGACAATGATGAGACGAGGAAACGTGTTGTTGCCCCCCAAAGGCCTGACAGGGCCTCGTGGTTTTGCGCGATGAACTCGCGGGGTGATCGATAGCGCAAAGCGCGGTGCGGATGCACCTCGTTATAATGGGCGAACCAGTCGGGCAGCTGGTCGATGACACTCTGTGCATCGGGCCTGGGGTTCACGCGGACATACTCGCGCTTGAGGGTGCGAACGAACGCCTCAGCCATGCCGTTCGGTTGAGGACTGCTGACCGGGGTCGTGCGCGGGATCAGCCCGATGCCCCGGGCGAAAGCGCGAGTGTTGCGGGCTGTGTAGCAGCTGCCGTTATCGGTGAGCCATTCGATTGGCTCGAGCAGGCGATTCACCTGTCCGTAGCGATGCTCGACGGTGGCGACCATCAAGTCCTGGACGTCCTCGGCGGTGATGCCGCCCGTCGTTGCGACGTGCCCCATAGCCTCACGGTCGCAGCAGTCGAGCGCGAATGCGACACGCACCTTCTCACTATTATCGCAGGTGATCTCCAACCCGTCGGAGCACCAGCGGGTATTGCGCAGATCGACGGCGACCCGACCGCCGTGACGGCGTTCTTCGCGGCGTTCGCCGTCACGCTGTAGCAGCAGCCTGTGCAATTTCATGACGCGGTAGACGCGTTTCGGATTGGGCGCTGCGCGCCCGACCTTCTCGGCCTGACGACGCAGCTGGGCATGGCCGCGGCGATAGCCGTAGGTCGGCAGATCGGCGACGAGCAGACGGATGTCGGCGACCAGTTCGGCATCCGGCAACGGCGGTCGCCCTCGCGGTCTTGGCGGTTGTCGGTTGCGCATTTTGGAAAGATGCGGTCGAGCGATGCCGACCGCCTCTGCCACCGCGCTCACCGTCCATCCCGCGGCAAGGAGGTCGAGCGCAACAGCTGTTTTTTTGGGCCTGCGGCCCGGGACACCGCCTCGCGGAGCAGCTCGTTCTCCATAGCTTTCTTGCCAAGCAGTCGGTGTAGTTCGCGCACCTGCGCCTCGAGCGCACGGTATTCAGATGCCGGCACCACTTGCTCGCCGGCTGCCGCGGCGGTCAACGCACCCTGTGCCATCAACCGCCGCCAGGTGAAGATCTGATTGCCACCGATGCCGTGCCGGCGAGCGACACGCTCATGCCCGGCAACTATGTTTCCTCGACGATCCGGACCTTTTCCTCCGGTGTCCATCGCCTCCGGCGCTGGACACCGGAAAGGACCTCGCCCTCATTGTAACGCCTGGTCTTACCGTCAATCATATGCCTCACCCTTACCCAAGAGCGGGGCCCTGTCAGGTCAATTAGGGGGCCACCTCAAAACGAGCATCCAGGGTGGCTCGCGAAGGGTATCTTTGCTCACATTTTGCTGATGGCGATCGCGGTAGCCTTGTTTGGAATCAGGGGCATTCTGAAAGAGCCCTAAGGTAGTCAAACCCATCCGGCGCAAGCCGCCCAAACGCAGAACAGACGTCTCATGGGCAGCCTATACGCTGATCGCCAGCCCTTGATCAGAGCGTAAGCTGTCGTTCGCCGTTCGGGTCGCTACCAGGCAAGTTTTTACACGGCCGCTTAATAAGACGCTGGAAATAGACGTTTCATCAAACCCCTCTCAGCAGGCGTCCATCTGGGACTAACCCGGCCTTTATAGCTGTCCATACCAACAGAGGACTTCACCATGTGGGATCAATCAGCTAAGATCGTCTTCAAGTCGGCCGAGCATCGCCTCGAGCCTGATAGCATGCGACACACCAGTACACGACTGGCGGCTATTCAGAACATGAGCTACCTCACCGATAATCTGTGCAAGGTAGTCAAAACGCTGAAGCGCTACGTTATGGTGTTTAAATACAACAGGGTCTGAGCAGAGTTCGACTGCGAGGTCCTCGATTGCTAACTTCGCGGCATGCAGTTCTCGAGCGAGTCGCGCATCAATATCGAACATGTTTACCTCACCCACGACACATGTCCAAGACCAAGCTCGATATCTCGCTGGCCTTGATCGGCTGGACTGCCATGCCGCGCCCTAACTCGAGCTGACCCGAACCATCTTCTGAAGGAGCGATTGCATAGCCGCGAGCTGACCGCAGGGCTGCGACCCCTTGTCCGCCATCCTCGCCTCCGGCGAGTAAGATCCCGATGGTTTGCTCGGCTGCGCTCTTGGCAAGTGTCGCCATCATCAAAGAAACGGATGGGCGCTGCCCAGCGAAAGGGGGCTTGTCGAGCAGGCGAATCGTACCCCCGGGCCACTGGTCAACATAGACATGGTGGGCGCCGGGCCGTGAAAAGACGATCATGCCGGGCTTGAGCTTCAGTCCCTCGCTGGCCTCAACGACATGGGGCGCGACTGTCTGCGACAGCTTTGCGATCATGCCGTCTGCAAATTCTGGACGCATGTGCTGGATTACGACGACAGGCGGCCCATCCATCGGCCAGCTTTCGAGCAGATCAAAGAGCGGTTTGGTGCTGCCGGCATCAGCGCCAACTACGACGACCTTGCCATTCCAGGGGAAAGGGATACCCGATGTCACCTTTGTGGTTTTCCCAGACTTGCCATCGTTCAACGCAGCAAACCGCTTGGGCGCATCCTTGACGGTTTTGGCAAGTTTGCCCATCGCTGCTTGCATCTCGTCGGGCGTCGCGCGCGTCGGCTTAGGATAGCAGTCGAGCGCACCCAAGCGCAGAGCCTCGATCGAGCTGTCGGCTCCCTTAGCTGTGAGCGTGGAAAACATGATGACCGGCATCGGTGCGGTCTCCATGATCTGCGCCAGGTAATCTATGCC
This sequence comes from Sphingomonas sp. GC_Shp_6, assembly GCF_026540835.1. Taxonomy (NCBI): domain Bacteria; kingdom Pseudomonadati; phylum Pseudomonadota; class Alphaproteobacteria; order Sphingomonadales; family Sphingomonadaceae; genus Sphingomonas; species Sphingomonas sp. GC_Shp_6. Next base: position 41,044 of record NZ_JALNUO010000017.1, read on the forward strand.
GTTCATGCCAGGCATTTCGATGTCGAGCGTCATTACTGTGGGCTTTAATTCGGCCACCATTCGGCGCGCCTCTTCAGCACCATCAGCAAGGCCTACGACCTCGATGTCTTTATCCTTTTCCAGCATGCCTGCCACCAATGCGCGCATGGTGAGCGAGTCGTCAACCACAAGTACCTTGGCTTTCGCCATAACAGACGTTCCTTACAGCGCGAAAATACTACGCAGCTTCGGCCAAAGACGGCGGCGCGAGCCGATTAAGATCCAGGACAAGGATCATGCGATTATCTACGGTGGCAAGACCCTCGAGCAGCGCCGCAGCTTGACCGGATCCCACGTCTGGTAGCGGCTGCATATCTTCGAGCTTGATCGTAACGATGTCGTTGACCGCATCGACGATAACGCCCTGCAATTGTGCGCCGATCTGCACGACGATGATGACGTGGCGCGTCGTGGGATGGGTAGATCCCCAACCAAGCCGCATGCGCAGGTCGAGCACCGGCAGCACGACGCCACGCAGGTTGACGACTCCTCGAATATGCGCGGGCACGTTGGGCAGCGGTGTGGCGGCCGACCATGCGCGGATTTCACGAATGGCCATGATGTCGATGCCCAGCGACTGGTCGCCGAGTTCGAAGGTGATGAGCTGGCGAGTCATAGGCTATCCTTCTCTGGGATTACAGCAGCACGCGGCGCACGGCAGCAGCTAGCTTGGGCGGATCGAACGGCTTGACGATCCAGCCAGTGGCGCCTGCCGAACGGGCGCGCTGCTTCTTCTCGTCTGAGAATTCGGTTGAAAGGACCAGGATGGGTACGTGGCGCCAACGTTCGGTTTTGCGCACTGCGGCGATGAGGCCGAAACCGTCCATCCGCGGCATGTTGATGTCCGTGATGACGAGATCAGGGGCGGCTTCGTCGATCCGCTCGAGTGCATCCACCCCGTCCTCAGCAGGGTTCACCGTATAGCCTTCACCTGTCAGGGCATGGTGCAGCAGGGCTCGCATACTCGGAGAATCGTCGACGGTAAGAATGGTTCTGGGCATGGAGCCTTCCTTCAGAAAAGATCGAGTTCGCCGCTGTTGGTTACGGCAGGCGTGGAAACATAACGGGGTGGAACGGCAACAGCAGCGTCGCGGACGACCTTGACCCGCGAACGTCCCTGGGCGGCCAGGAACTCAACCCGCCGTGCGGAACGGCCACCTAGATCCTGCACGAGCAACGGAATACCGTCCTGCTGGAGGAAGCGCACCGCGAACGCGGCATTGTCGGTCCCGATCGCGCGCATGCCGGCGTTGAGGTTGGCACCGCCGTAAAGATGCGCGCGCAGCCGGCTACGTCTGGCACCATGACGGAGCATGTCGTTGATGAGCAACTCCATCGCATGGACACCGTAACGATGCTGTGCGGCAGCATCGATGATCTGCCCTGGTTGAGGTTCGCCAAGGAGAAAGTGGTTGATTCCTCCCACCTTGGCTTCTGGATCGAACAGACAGGCGGCGATGCAGCTGCCTAAAACGGTGCTGAAGAGGACCTGCGGATCCGCCGACACGCCGCGTTCACCTTGAATAATACTAGTGCGACAAAATCCGTCGGCTCGAACGATGGGTGTACATCGTGGCGGCGTGGCAATGCGGGATCCGAACGCGTTCATGCTGCGACTTCCATCGCCGCAGCGGCAATTCGCTGAAGTGGCAACTGGCGTCCAACCGCACCGATCACGAACGCACTCTGCGGCATGCCGTAAACGACACTCGTTGCCTGATCCTGACCGATCGTGCGCGCGCCACTCTGCCGCATCGCCAGCAGGCCAGCCGCCCCATCGGCTCCCATTCCGGTCAAGAGGATCCCGACCGAGGTGAGCCCGAGCTTGGCGACCGAGCGGAACAGCACGTCCACCGAAGGACGGTGGCCGCTGACCTTGTCGCCCTCGAAGAGGCGGATGCGGGGAGCGTTAGCTCCCAGAATTTCCATGTGGTGGGTGCCACCAGGTGCCAGGTAGACATGGCCCCTTTTTAAAAGCGTGCCGCTGCGCGCTTCTGCTACGTTTGGTGGACAGGTTCGGTTCAGCCGCTCAGCAAAGCTGGGGGTGAACGTTGCCGGCATATGCTGAACGATAACGGTCGGCGGGCAGTCGGCTGCAAAGCCCCCTATTACCTCGAGCAGCGCTTCTACGCCTCCGGTCGAAGCGCCGACTGCAATCAGGTCGATGCCTTGACCGTTCAGGCCGGCTGAGGCTGCAGTGTGTGACACGCTATTCCGCGCTATGCGTCGGGGAGAACCGGCCGCGGCGTGAATGAGCCGCGCGAGCGAATCGTCGTCGCGGATCGCCGCGATTGATGTTGGTTTGGCGAAACAATCAAATGCGCCCGCTTCAAGCGCGCGGACCGTGGCGGCCGCGCCCCGAACCGTGAGTGACGACACGATCACGACCGGCATAGGCCGTAGCCTCATGATCTTCTCTAGGAACTCCAGCCCGTTCATCCCTGGCATTTCAATATCGAGAGTGACGACGTCGGGATTTAACTCTTTGATGAGCCGTCGCGCATGGACCGCGTCGATGGCTTCGCCGACGATCTCGATAGCGGGGTCGCGACCCAGCATTGCGCGCAGCATGCCTCGCATCGTCGCTGAATCGTCAACGACCAGTACTCGCACCGGCATCATGCGCGCTTCCGATAGATCGTCTGGCCAACGGGCTCAAAGGCGTCGACTGCCGGACCAGTCACGCGCTCGGAATGGCCGATATAGAGATGACCGCCAGGTCCGAGCAGTTCGGCAAAGCGTGCGATCAGCCGCTCTTTAGTAGGCTCGTCAAAATAGATCATGACGTTGCGGCAGAAAATCGCGTCGAACGTGCCCTGCATCGGCCACGGACCAAGCAGATTAAGCGGCCGGTAGCTGACGACACGTTTCAGCTCCGACGCCATCACCATTTCGTCGCCCTCAGTGCGCGTCCATGCGCGGCGGAAGCGTTCTGGCACGTCCTTAGCCATTTCAGCCGGATATCGCCCGGCTGCCGCGGTCGCGAGGACGTGTGGGGCAAGGTCGGTAGCGAGCATAGCCACGTCGCGCTGGATCAGCCGGGTTGCTGCGGCACGATTATCGCCGAGCAGCGTCATTGCCAACGAATAAGGCTCTTCCCCGCTTGAACTCGCCGACGACCAAAGTCGGACCGGCCGGCCTCTTTCGGCCTGCGCAAGCAGCGTGGGTCGAACGACGCGGTCGAAGTGATTAAAATGGTGATCCTCGCGGAAGAACTTGGTATGATTGGTAGTCAGCGCAAAGATCGCCTCGCGACGCGCTTTGGCATCGTTCTTCAACAACTCGACATAAGCGTCGAAGCCGGCCAGGCCCCGTCGCCGTACCAGTTTGGCAAGGCGCGAATAAACGAGCTGACGCTTGCCGTCGTTCAGCACGATGCCCGCGTGCGCGTGCGTCATCCGCGCGATGAATTCGAACTCGGCGTTGCCAAGCGCGAACTCGCTGACGTGTGCGGGCACGGCGCTCATGCCGCAAGTGCCCGGTTCGTTTCGCCGCGATGTCGCTGAACGAGCGTCTCGACATCGAGGATCAGCGCGACGCGGCCGTCGCCAAGGATTGTGGCGCCTGCCAATCCCGCGACCGGCGCATAATTCGCCTCAAGGCTTTTTACGACTACCTGACGCTGGTCTTGGATGCCGTCGACCATCAGGATCGCCTGACCGGCGTCGGTTTCGACGACTACCAACACCGCCTTGGTCGGCTCGGTGCCCGCCTCGGGCACATTCAGTAGTTGGCCTACCGGAAGGATTGGCAGGTATGCGCCGCGGACATCGAGAACTCCAGCGTCGGGGCCAAAGCCGCGGACGTCGCCATGCTGCGGCCGCAAGCTTTCGACTACATGGGTAAGGGGGATCACGTAGGTTTGCTCGCCCACGCTGACGACCATACCATCAAGGATGGCAAGCGTCAGCGGTAGCGTTAGCGTGAAGGTCGATCCCTTGCCAAACTTCGATGTGATGCCAATGCGCCCCCCCAAAGACTGCACGTTGCGGCGCACGACATCCATGCCCACGCCGCGTCCAGAAATGTTAGATACGCTCGCCGCAGTCGAGAACCCGGGTGCGAAAATCAGGTTTTCGATGTCCTCGTCGGACAAGCTGGCGTCTGCGGCGATGATCCCGCGTTCTATGGCCTTCGTGCGTACGCGGGGAAGATCAATGCCGCGACCGTCATCCGAAACCGAGATGACAATCCTGCCTGATCGGTGCTCGGCCGCTAAGCGCACCACGCCCTCCGCCGGCTTACCCGCAGCGACACGCTCATCGGGCATCTCCAGTCCATGATCGACCGCGTTTCGGATCATGTGGGTCAGCGGCTCGCCGATGCGCTCGACTACGGTCTTGTCGACTTCGGTCATCTCGCCTTCGACTTCCAACCTGACGCGTTTGCCGGTGCCAGCCTCCAGTTCGCGAATTATGCGCGGCACGCGGCTGAAGACGGATTTGACTGGTTGCGCTCGGATCGACATCGCGCTTTCCTGCAGCTCACGCGTCAAGTGATCGAGATCTGAGAGCTCGTCGATAGCGCCGATTCCGCGCACTGAAAGCTGCTGAGCCAACATCGCCTGGGTAATAACGAGCTCGCCGACCAAATTAACGAGCCGGTCGAGCTTCTCGAGTTCGACGCGTATTGTCACGGAATTCACCGGAGCTTTGCCGACGTCGTCAGCAGGCAATGGTGTAGGCGACAGCTCGGATGGTGGTCCAGGCGTGGCTGGTGCTAGTGCAGGCGCCGCCAATGTCGACTCGGCGGACGGTACGGAATCTGGCTCAGGCCCCAGCACTGAAGGGGGTTCGTGCGAGAGCGTAACTCGGTAGCTGTCCGCCACGAAGTCGAATACGGCTTCGATATCGTCGCGGGACACTGAACCCGGCACCTGCATCGTCCAGCCGATCCAGCATTCGTCGACCACTAGCGTCTCTAGTGACGGCAGAGCGCTAGTATCTAGCGAGACGACCGAGCCACCTAGCGTTTCGATCTCGCGAAGCAGCGGCAGCGGATCGGCACCATTGTGGAACGCGCCGCGGCCGGGGCAGATTTGGACCCACCAGGCCGCTTGTGTCGCAACAGGCGCCTCGATCGATGCGAGCAGCGAGTCGAGATCGAGATCCATCATCTCGCTGACATCGATCCTGGTGGAGTCGTCGGTAACCGGTACCGGCTCGGGTTCGTCGACTGCCGACCCGCCCGAGGCCATGGCCGCAGCCGCCTCCAACTGCGCGAGCACCGCCGCGTCGTTGGGCGCACCGCTCCCCGCTTGTGCGCTCGCGACATGGTCGCTCAGCACGTCGAACGCCGCGAACAGCAGAACGGTGAGATCAGGCGTCGACGTTAGCTCGCCGGTGCGCAGCAGGTCGAGCACGGTTTCCAGGTGATGCGCAAAGCCTTGGAGTGTCTCTAACCCGAACGCGCCAGCACCCCCCTTAATCGAATGAACCGCGCGAAAGATGGTGTTAATTGTCTCGGCTTCAGGTGCAGCATCGCGGATCTCGGCCAAATTGATTTCGATAGCGGCTAGCCCTTCCTCGCATTCTTGGAAGAAGATCGCTTGAATCTCATCAAATTGCATCGCAGGAACCGATGCCAATAATCTCATTTGCACCCGCGGTGTTGGCCGCAGTAATCAATGCGTTACTTGGATGCCTGATTTCGAACATCTTTCCGCCGGCCTGCGCGGTCGCTTGCGCGCTTAAAAGAAGCTGAAGACCAGGGATACCAATCCGCTCGACGGCCGCACCGTCAAGAACGACGGGCCCACTAGTCGAGCGCAACTTACCCGCCAATTGGATTACAGCAGGAAGATCGAACGTGCCAGGTAGAGGCAGCCGCGTCATGGCATTTCCTTTCTAGGCCCTGACCAGCAGGAAAATGGCTGGCCGATGAGCGCAGCCGTCCGCTCAGAACTTGGACCAATCGTCTTCATCCGGCTCGATCGCTAGCGCTAGTGCGCCACGCGTCTGAGGCCGTTTGGCTACAAGCTTCACCGCCGCTGCGCGGCGAGGAGCCTGGTCTACCTGCTCGCGATGCCCACTACCGTGAGCGCTATCAGAAAGACGAAAACCAGCGACGTGACGGGCCAATTCGTCGGCCTCGCCTGCCAGACTACGCGCAGCAGCGGTCGATTGCTCGACCATGGCCGCGTTCTGCTGGGTGACATTGTCCATCTCGCCGACTGCGATATTGACCTGCTGGAGACCCGATGCCTGTTGTTCGGCTGATGCGGCAATGGTGGAGACAAGTGCGCTTATCTCATTGATCCGAGTAACAATGCGCTCAAGCGATTTGCCCGTCTCGCCGACAAGCTCGACGCCATTTTCAACCTGCTGGGAACTTGCCAGGATCTTGGTTTTCACGTCCTTGGCTGCGTCCGCTGACCGCTGGGCGAGCGCGCGCACCTCGGAGGCGACCACCGCAAATCCTCGTCCCGCATCGCCAGCGCGCGCTGCTTCGACACCAGCGTTCAGCGCGAGCAGGTTAGTTTGAAAGGCAATTCCGTCGATAACGCTGATGATCTCCGAAATTTCCTGGCTCGACTTCTCGATCCCGCCCATAGCGGTAACCGCCTCGCGAACGACCCTGCCGCTGGTCTCGGCGTCGTTCTTGGCCTCGCCCACTACCGCGTTCACACGCGCTGCACCCTGGGCTGTTTCGCGCACGGTCGATGTGATCTCGTCCATCGACGCCGCGGTCTCCTCAAGACTCGCCGCTTGCTGCTCGGTGCGGTGCGATAGATCGTCGGATGCCGCGCTAATTTCCGATGAGGCGGTCCGGATACTGGACGTGGAGCGGTTCACCGCGCCCAAAGCATCGGAAAGCGCATCGACCGCGGCATTGTAATCGCGGCGCAACTGGTCGTATTCCGGTGGGAATACCTCGCTGATGTGACTGCCAAGATCGCCTTTTGCAAGCCGACTGAGCCCGCCTCCCAATGCCGATACGATGATTGTCTGAGCAGCGCGTGCGTCTGCGATATGCTGTGCGTTATCGCGGAAGGTCCCCATGGCTACTGTCAGCCTGCCTACGCAATCGCGATGGTCAGTGTGTTCAATGGGGCTGATCAGATCGCCGGCAGCCAGTCCTTCCATCCGAACGACTGTCGTCACATACGGGTCGCTGATGGCCTGCGCGCTCCACAACGTCGTCGCAATGGTAAGCAACACCATGACGACGCCGATGATTGTGTAGCGACCGGCTTGCTCGGGCGGGGTGATCGCCGCAAGATAGGTCGTAGCCATACCGCTGAGAGCGATGGTGGTGTAGATGCAGAGCAACACCTTAAACTTCGTTCGGATTGGCGCCGTTTTTGAGAACCAGCTGAACATCGACGAATCCCTTTTCGTAAGATCAGTGCCAGCGTGTTCCGTCGCTGGCCTTTGAGCGTGGGTATCGTCGAAATCACTAAAAAAACTGATAATGCTGCGTCAGAAATGGGGCAGAATGTCTTACTAATAGGAGTTAGCTAGCGTAGTAACCCATGTTTCTGGACGGCGTTGGCGCCTACTACGGTGGCTTTCTAGTTCGATGGTCAAACCGTATTGACTTATTAGTAAGTTGATTACCATCGACGACTTAGGCTTTCTCCAGCCTACCGATTAGCAGAGTGTAAATCATGCGCCACTCGATTTGTTATGAGCAGGAAAGGGTAAGTTACGTTCGAGGGCTTCGTCTCTCAAACGATGAACGAGATGCCGATCTAGATAGAGTCGTACACGATCTATCTCAGATGACCGACTGTCCTATCGCGATGGTGTCTTTGGTGGAGGGTAATCGCGTTTGGTTTAAAGCTGCCGTAGGCCTTAATGTCCAACAGGTTCGACGTTCAATTGCGTTCTGCTCGGACACAATTATGTCACCATGCGGGATAGAGGTTTTGGACGCTTCGTGTCACCGCCGGTATCGGAACAACCCTCTTGTCACAGGTGTGGCATCTCTACGCTTTTATAGCGGACTTCCGATTACCCCGCGCAATGGCTATCCCATTGGGGCTTTGTGCGTGCTCGATACAAAGCCACGGGGCCCGCTAAGTTCACGGCAAAGAATTCACATGCAGTCTCTTTGCAGGAACGTTGCCGCATTGATTGCTCACAAAACCGCAATCTGATCTCGACCGCCACTATAGGTGAGATGCGCCGGAAGGTTTTACTCTTCCGGCGCAAGTCTCGTCACTCGGCAGTTTCGGGCGTCTTGGGCTTGCGTGGCGGCTTTGCAGGCGCTGCATCCGGTGCATCGGCCTTGGGCTTGCGTCCCAGACCGATCTTCTTGGCCATCTGTCGGCGTGCTTCGCCATACGTAGGTGCAACCATGGGGTAATCGGCCTTGAGGCCGTACCGCTCACGGTACTCGGCAGGCGTCAGGCCGTTGGTGGAGAGGTGACGCTTGAGCGTCTTGTAGCTCTTGCCATCGATCATCGAGATGATGTGGTCAGGCGAGGCGAGTGACTTCCGCACCGAGACCGCGGCCGTGTATTCCTGAGGCGCGGGTTCGTCGGCAACAGGTTGATTCTGCCCGGAAAGCTGCTGCACGGTGGCGTGCATTTTGGCGAGAAAGGCCGGCACGTCATCGGCGTTGACCCGGTTATTTGCGTTTGAGAGCCATGCCGAGGTGAGATCGGCTGCCAGCATCACCATGTCGGCTTTGTTATCGTTTTCAGGCAATTGTCTTTTCCTTAAATCGCACCAGAGGCGATCGCTAATCTACATTGGGTTCATTTTGCTATCAATCTATAATTCATCGCTGCGCCGCTGTGAGCGCGCGATCTTCGCCAAAAGCGTGCGGCTGCATCCCGTTGCATCCATGACCTCGCGCCAGGTCCGCCCACCCTGCAACATCGTGGCGATCACGGCATTGCGCGCCTTGTTCTCCGGCCGACCTTTATAGAGCCCCGCTGCCTTGGCCTTTGCGGTGCCCTCTGCCTGCCGGCGACGTCGATCCTCGTAATCCTTGCGGGCAACGGCTGCGAGGACATCGAGCATCATACTGTTGATGGCTGCAAACATGCGGCCGGTAAAATCATCAGCGGGGGCAGCAAGGCTCCACGAGGTAGGAAGATCGAGTGCCACGATCCGCACCTGCTTGGCATCGATCACACTGCGAAGCCTCGTCCAGTCCGGCGATGTCAGACGCGACAGGCGATCGACCTGCTCGACCAGGAGCATGTCCCCAGGCTCGCAGTCCGCCAGCAGGCGGAACAGCTCAGGGCGCTCGAGTTTGGCGCCGCTTTCATTCTCGAGATAGCGGGCCGCGATCCGCAAGCCTTGCTCGGCAGCAAATGCATCCAGGACGCCGCGGGCACGGCCGGCGTCCTGTTCGGATGTGGAAGCACGAAGATAGGCGCGAACGAACATGATTGGTCTTCTTGACGTGGTACTTCCCGCGTTGGTCCTTTTTACGCCATCAATCCAGCGATAACGGACCGAGTTTTCCCCGGTCCGTTAAAGGCATACCTAAGAAGTACCGAGCGGCGAGCGCAGTGGCTGGCCTGCAATTCACTCAGGCGCAGGTAGTAGTTAAGATAGTTCGTCACAATGCAGCATAATCTACACCTACCAAGGTAGTGAGGAAATTGCGTGCCAGTCCCGCGTCGCCGAGTGGCATTGATCGGACGATAATGCGGATCTGATTAAGCCGGACCTGCTGCAACAAACTCACGGTAAGCACCTTCCGCAAGGTAGCCACGCATCTGAAAACGGTCTACCTTGAAGTTGGCAGTTGAGCACTTGGTCATTGCTCCTGTTAGAGGCCGGAAGGCCTCGATCTCAGCTCGCGTTTCGACCGATGTGCCCAGGATGGCTTTCACGCCCATCGAATTTTCGTGAGCAACGCACTGTCCGAAAAGCACAAGAGCGATAGCGGCCTGCTGCCCACCAGGCGCTCGGGACAAAATATCTTCCGCTGGTACATCGAAGGTGTACTTTTCTTCAGGTCGACGAAGCGCCTTTCGATCCGCTTTCAAGATAAACTCAGCTATCGTACCTCGCATGAGGTTCGCCCTGAATTTTAGCATACCGCTGGCCAGACAGCTGGACGTTGCGATGCGATTTGCCTGCCTATGTTCTTCATCACTTTCGGGAAGTGTAGCCAAAAGCCGGATCGCTTCTGATCGCTGTTTTCCGACGCACCGGCTAAAGCCGTCCAAAGTCTTGATTGCCTCGGTGCTACGGCGAGGCAGTGTCGCCTGAGCACCTGGTTCCATCGAGCAGATGATAAGAACGGGAATGAGACTTCGCATTGATGCTCCTAGAGGTGCTTTGTTGCTAGATGTAGCAGAGTCTGCTCATCCTTGCTCCTCCATTCCAGACGGTACTGCGCATCGGCATAAACCAACTACGGCAAATGAGTTTGTGTCGCACCCTTGAGATGGTTGGTAAATACGAGATGCCCTAACACGTTACCCATAATCGGTGCCGTGGAAGGCAAAGGTTGCAAGAGTACCTAGCGCGGACATGCTCGTAGTTAGTCAAGTCCTAGCTTGTAAACGCGCACGGTATGTCGCGGCATTCTGATTGCGCTATTTGTCGTCAGCCGGCGCGGCCTTCCCGCCTTACGGAAAATGGGATCGATACTAAGCCTTCGTATCGGCTTCAGACTGCACTGTCTCCGTCGTGGCGGCCAGATGCGTCTCCGTGCTGTCGCGACCGGCCTGCAGCGTCTCATGTGCCACCTGCCGGATGTCCTTCGCCAACGCACCGCTCTTCACGTCGGCGAAGAGTTCGCCGACTGGCTTGGCCCCGCTCAGCCCATGTGCGTCCGCACTGCCCTTCGCCGCGGCAAACGTTTCTCCCACGACTTGCCCTCCGTGATCGATCACGTCCTGCGCCAAGTCGCGGCCAGCGACGCGCAGTTTGGTGGCAACGGAGCCCAGCGCCTCTTCTTCCTTGCGCAACGTCGGGATCAGCGCACCAGCGATGATCCCGACCAACGCCGCCGCAGCGCCAAGCGCGAACGGATTGCTTGTGACGGACGAGATCGTGCTGCGGTTCGAACGGGTCATGAAGCGACTTCCTGTGCTGGGAGAGATGGCCGGTTCGTCGAACGAGTTGTTCGCCTCCGGCTGAACGTCGAGGCGCTGGTACGGGTGTGCCGGCTTTGCGATGCAACTTCCGTTTTGCCGGCCATCAACCATGCAATAGCGAGCCCCGCGATCCCGGCGGGGACCGGATTGGCTTTGACCCGCCCGATCACGTCGTCGGTGAAGTCGCCGCCCTGACCGCCTCGGAAGCGGACAAAAGCGTCGTCGACCATCTGTCGTGGCGTGAGATGGTGCCGAAGCTCGTTCAGACGGATGCGTATCCGCTCGCGTGTGCGCGCCAAATCGGCTTCGATCCGGTCGATCTCCGACGTGTCCATCAGCCTCGGTCCTTGATCATGTGGACGTCACGCTGAACGTTGGCGATCATCCGCTCGGGCTTGATCGCCTTGAGCGACAGCTTGGACACGCCAATCCAGCTGACGGTTCCGCCGACGGCGACGATAACGATGCCGACGATCAGCAACGATGCCCAGGCTGGTAGCCAATAGGCGAGGACCGCAGCACCGCCTTCCAACAGGACGACCAGACCTGCGAACGCCACCAGCGCACCGCCGACGATCAGGACGGCGGCGATGACGAGACCGCGCAGCTTCTGGTCGACCTCGGCGCGGGCAAGCGCGATTTCACCCTTCACCAGATGCTTAACGTCCCCGGCAAAGGCGCCTAGGATGTCGCTCAACGGGTGGCGCATGGCTTGATCAGTTGCCATGCCCTACCTCCGGGAGCGACGGCAGATCCCCTCGCGACAGATCGGCCGCAACAAGCTTGCCGATCCGTGCCAAAGCGAGCCCGCCAGCGAGGCAGATGCCCGCGAACAACGCCGGCCTCCGTTGCGCGAGCGATCCGACTTGACGGGAGAGCGATCCGAGATCGTTGTCGCGCAACGACGCGGCGAGCGACTGCAACTCGCTTGCCCCGCGTTCGATCGCGTCCGCGATCCACTCCTGCTGCCCAGCGAAAGGCTCGCCGGCCTTGTGAACCGACTGCGCCAATTCGTCGATGCGATCCGCGACGCCGTCCTTCTGGGTCGAGGCGACGGTGATGACCTTGTCCTTGACCTGATCGAGCAACGACGATGCCCGCTGCTTCGCCTGTCCAGCCGTCGCAATGGGATCTTGTTTCACGTCCATCGCTGCGGCCTTATACCGCGCTGCCAGTTCGCGCTCGGGCAAGTCGTTCTCGTGTGTGGTCGGTTCAGCCATCATACTCTCCTGTGATTGGGTCGGCGCGCAGCGAAGCGGCGATCAGTTCGATCACTTTCGTGCCATGCTGCTGAATGGTGCGGTCCGAGGCGCCATCGACGATACTCTCATATAGGCGGTCAATCTCGTAGCGGACGAAGTGACGGTGTGATCGGGCAAACAGCGTAGGATCGGTGTCAGCATCGGCACAGCACTTAACCGCATAGGCAGCGGCCGGCGCGCCATACGTCCAGAATCCAAGCAGATCGTGCGCGGGATCGCCCAGCGCGACGTCGCTGAAATCAATGATGCCGGCCAGCCGATCCGTCGTCTCGTCAATCAGCAAATGATCGCAGACGAGATCGCCATGGAGCACGATGTCGCGCGGCGCCCGGTCGATGCGGTAGCGATCGAGGAACGCGGCGATCGGCATGGCCAACACGGGCAGCCGATTTGCGAGCAACAGCAGTCGTTCGTTAGCGATCCGATCGGCGAATTGGCCGGAGGACCACATCCGAGGCCATCGGTCGATCGGCATGACGAGGTGCGGTTCGAGCGCGTGAAGCAGCTTCAGCATCACCAGCGTATCGGCCAGAACCGTCCGTCCAGCATCGATCGACAGCGCCGAGAAGCGTGCGGGGGTCAGCTGAACCCCCGGGATCAATGGATAGCCTGCGAACCCGCCGTCGGGGTCCACCAGGTCATAGGCGGGAATGGCGACCCGCGCCTGTCCCCGCAGGCACTCCAGCACGCTAATCTCGAGCCCAAGCCCATGCTTGCCGGGCCGCGGAAATCGAAAGGCTCGGTTCTCGTCAACGATAAGCAGCAGGTGATCGCCACCGCTTTGTTCAAGCCGGAGAGTCGAACACGTCTGCGATGGAAACGCAGCACGGACGCGGTTCCACAGGTTTTGCTCAAGGCCGAATCGGCGCTCACGCATGGTCACGTCGATTGTAGTCCGGGTGCCAGAGGAAGCAGGATCAAGATACAACGTCTGCTCCTTCCTCGACTAAGTCGCTTGCTCGAGTGGGTGGCGACAAGGTCGTGCGGGCAAAACGCCCGCACGACTCCACGTCTTCGCTCAGCGCTTGTAGGTCGGATCGACCGAAGTGCCCTTGTCCTCGTCGATCTCGACGTCGGTGCGACGCACCGTGTCGTTGATCTCCTCGACGTGCTCGCCAGCAGTCTTGGAAATCACGACCTCCTCGACGACGCGCGCGGTCTTGCCGACCACCGCTTCCTCGCCGGTCGCGGTCATGTCGATCGTCCGCTCGCGGAATGCATCGTCGGCGTCCGTCATCGGCCGATCAACCGCGCGGCGCTGCACGTTGATCTTCTCGTCGCGCAGACGGACCTGCTCGTGGACCGCCGTTTCAGTGACGTAGGAGCGAACGCGGGCACCGCCGCGATCAACCTCGCGCTTACCGACGACTAGCTGCTCCTCGATGATCGGTACGACCTCCTCGCCGGCCGCATTAGTCTCCGTCTTCATGGGTGCCGCCGTGGTGCCATAAGCAGCGGCACCGACTGTCGGAGCGGCACCAGGAGCATAGTCCCAACCCGACTGGCGCCACTGATTGGAGCGCTCGTCGATGTCGACCGTGTCGGCCTCCTCCAGCACCTTCACCGCGTCGTCGATATGCTCCTCGCCGACGTCGGCGGTCAGCAGGAAGCCGCCGCGACGGACACCCTCCTCGTAGGTGTGGCGATCCTCATCGGGAAGAAGCGCGTTCTTGACCGATGCCCACATGCCCATGTCGGTGTGGGTCGAGTGCTTGTCGGCGCTGTAGCCCTGCGTCGACTGGTCATGGATGCAGATGTGGCCGGCATCAACGTTGGAGGCCTTCAGACGGGCTTCGGCAGCCTCGGCATCAGCACGTTTATCGAACAACGCGGTGATCGTACGGGTCATGGGTATTCTCCTGGGGGTAGAAGGGGGAAACTACTTGGCGGTGACCACCAGCTCGGTGCGGCGGTTCTGAGCCTGCCCGTTCGCGGTCTGGTTGCTCGCGACCGGGTTGCTGTTGCCGCCGCTGGCAGTGGTGATCCGGCTGGCGGCGATGCCGCCATCGGTCAGCGCCTTACCAACCAATGCTGCGCGGTCGGCGCCGAGCTTAATGTTCGCAGCATCAGTGCCGCGGGCATCAGCGTATCCGACCAGGCGAACAGTCGACTTCGGATAGGCAGCGAGGATCTGGGTCAGAGCAGCCAATGTCGGCTGGTCGTCGGCCCTGATCTGCGTAGAGGCAGTGTCAAAGTTCAGCTTGTCGAACGTGAAGGTCCGCGGCGCAGGTGCATTACTCGCGAGGAAGCGTTGCAGGTCGTAGTTCAGCGTCTGCGGCTGAAGATCGACCGTCTTGCCGCCTGGCAGCGCCATATGCTTGATACCGACCGGAGGCGTTGTCGTCGCCGTGCTGGTGGGTGCAGGCGCGGGGGTCACTACCGCGTCGTCATTACGGTTGCACCGGCTGAGCGCCAGCAGCGCCGCCAGGATACCCAGGATCAACGCGATCCAGGCCAGCCAGTTGGTCTTTTTCTTCTCGATGTGGATCTCGCGAGGCGGAGCGCCGCGCGTGTCATTTGGATCAGCCATTGGTCGTGTTCCCTGTTGTTGATGGTTCCGAGGGCCGCTCGACCGTCGCGCGCACAGCGCGTAACGTGACGGGAATTGTGACGCGCTCCTGCGTCTTCTCCCGCGTGACATGGATTTCCTCGACGACGAACAGCCGCTTCTCGACCACCAGCCGCTCCTCGATTAGCGAGATGATCGTGGTGTCGCCCTCCTCGCGCGGTGGCGGCGCAACGGTGACCGGCTGGTCTAGCCGTACGCGCTTGATCTTCAGGGCCTCGCGATCAACGACGTCCTCGACCAAGACATCGGTCTCTTCGACCAACGTCCGAACGCGAACAGCGTCAGTCTGCACCACGACCTTGTCGACGGTGACAGACTCTTCGACGGTAGGGATGATCTGCGTGAGATCGTCGGGTTCTGGCACGTCTGAGCCGATCGTGGCTGCGAGACCACCGGGCGTGGCTTACTCGCGATCTGGCTCAAAACCTCACGCCGCCCGTGCGACACCGGCCGATCGGGCAGGTTGTTGCGCTAACGGAGTTAGTAAACTTTGGTTCCGCTTGTGTTCAAATAAAGGCGGATAGTTGCATCGTTGCCGTTCCAAGGCAAGGATGTGGCCACGTCAGGCTACCTCGGACACGTCCGTCGCCTCGAACTCGGCGAAGGCGGAACGCACTTTGCTCGCGGTCGCCTCGTCCGGCGTGTCGACCATTACGACGATCGTATCATGCAGCGGAGTATCGGTGCGAGCCTCCGGGCTGGGACCACCGGCCTTACCGTCCGAACCCGCCTGTTCCTGGCCAACGCTGTTCTCGATGCCGGCGGCGGCAATGAAGATCGCTGCCCGATCCAGGCCGAACTCCTGCACCAGCCGTTCGACGGTCATCTCCGCTTCGCGGCGTGTGTCGAAGGTAGCGCTCAACATGATGCTCATACTGGCTTTGCGATCTCGAAAAGGACGGGTGCCCGCCGCGCGGCGGGCACCCGTGTGAATCAGGCGTTTTCGGCTTGCAGGTTGACCGACGTCTCGGCGAGCTTGGTCATATACTCGTCGCCGCCGTAGATCTCCTTGGTCGCCTCGGCGAGCTTCTTCGCGTCGTCCTTGAGGCCGAGCGCCTTGGCATAGGCGGCCGCCGTGCCGAACCCGGCGATACCGTAGTGGGTCATGCGCTGATACTGGGCGATAATCAGGACATCGAGCACCGGCCCCTTCTTCGGCCCTTCCTCCAGCACGTGCTTCGTCGCTTCGGCAACGAGGCCTTCCATGCCCTTGCAATGCTCCTTCGAGACCTTTTCGTCCTGCGCGGCGATCAACTCCTTCAGAACGGCGGTGTGCTTCGCGATCCCCTCCTGCGAGGAGGTCAGCATCTCCTTGAGCTTGGCGTCACTCGCCTTGCTCGTGATCTTCTTGAGCACCTTCGTCATCTGGTCATTGGCGGACCACAGGTCCTTCATCTCGTCAACGTACACGTCCTTCAGATCCTCGGGGGTCGACATCGGCAGGCTCCTTATCCGCCATAGCTGGTTGCCTGGCTTGTTGGCGGAGCGCCCGGATGAAGCGCGGGTTCCGTCTTCACAGACAAATGCCATCCCGCATGCGAGGGCTCGCGGTAGCGGCGACCGCTTACGCGGCTCGCGAATAATCTTGCTTGGTTGATACACGCAGTCGCGGCACGTTATCGCGACCGGCGCACGCACCGGTCCGGCTACGGTGGCGGAAAGGATTACCATGACGCTCTATTGGCTCTACGACCTGCCGAGCTGGCTGTTCGCCACCATCGTCATTGCGTTCTTCGTCGTCTTCGGGGTCGGCGGATTGCATCTCACGCGTGGCTGGGTGAGGCAGATCCACAAGGTCGACCACTCGCACAATGACATCGTCGGCTACTTCCTGGCCGCGCTGACGGTATTCTACGGCATCACGCTCGGGCTCGTGGCAATAGGCACATGGGAGACGTTCTCGGCGGTCGGCGACAAGGTGGATGGCGAGGCCGCGGTCGTGGCGAGTCTATATCGCGATGTCGGCTCGTACCGGGAACCCGTGCGAAGCGAACTTCGGCACGACCTGTCGGGCTATCTGGCGAACGTCATCACCGTGAGCTGGCCGCTGCAGCAGCAGGGAATCGTGCCAACCGAGTCCGGCAGATACGTCAACGCGTTCCAGGATCACCTCATGGCCTACGCTCCCGCGGCTCCGAACGAGCAGATCCTTCAAGGCGAAGTGTTCAAGCAGCTGAACGTCCTGATCGAGACCCGGCGGGCGCGGCTCAACGCCGTCGACCGCGGCCTTCCGGCGCCGATTTGGGCGCTGGTGGTGATCGGTGGCCTGCTCTGCATCACAACGACATGGTTCTTTCACACGGCGAGCTACCGGATGCACTTGTGGATGACGGTTCAGATGTGCGCGCTGCTCGGATTGCTGGTCTTCATGGTCGGCATCCTCGACAATCCGTTCCGGGGCCGGGTGAGCGTCGGCAGCGGTCCGCTCGAACTCGTACGCGCGCAACTTGTCGAAGCCCCGGTAGCCAACAACGTTCGCATCCCGTCGAGGCCGGCGGCATCCCGCCCGGCCGTAACGCCGAACTAACATCCGAAAGACGCCCTAATCTAACTACTTCCCGCATCGTCTCCCTCGACCTAAAAGGCGGTATCCCCGGGGAGCCGCTGACGCGCGACTGAGAGGTGGGCGGCAGCCCACGACCCGCTGAACCTGATCCGGTTGAACCCGGCGTAGGGAGGGTCGACGGCAGGTCCGTTGTCTCTCCGCATGGAGTGGACACGAAACGATGATCAGGCCGGCTTTCCATCACCACCGATCCGCCGCGCCGGTGCGACGCCTGGGCCTGCCGGCGCTCGCGGCGGGATTGCCGGCCGTCTTCTTCGCATCGCCAGCGATGGCGGCGGGCCAGCAGGTCGCCACCGCTTCCGCCGACCCGGCGGAGGTCGAGGTCGTCGGCCGTCGCGATCCCGAAGCGCTGCTGCCCGAGCAGACGGCCCCGAAGGCGGTCAGCGCGATCTCGTTCGAGTTCATCGACAAGCAGGCGCCGACGCTCAACGCGTTCCAGCTCGTCGCGCTGCTGCCGGGGGCGAACGTGGCGTCGAGCGATCCCTATGGCCTGTCGACCAGTTCCAGCCTCACGCTACGCGGGCTCGGCCAGGACGAAATCGGCGTGCTGCTGGAAGGAGCGCCGCAGAACGACATCGGCTATTACTACGCCTATCCCTCGCAATTCACTGATGCCGAAAACCTGCGCCGGATCACGCTGGCACAAGGCGCGGTCGACATCGATTCCCCCGTGGTGAGCAGCGCGGGCGGGCTGCTGTCGCTCATCCTCGACGATCCCAAGGGGACGCGCGGCGCACTCGTCGACCTGTCGCGGGGCAGCTATGCGGAGCGGCGGTCCTTCGTGCGGCTCGACAGCGGCACGATCGGATCGACCGGGCTTCGGGCTTTTCTCTCCTATTCGAACAACCGCGCGGACAATTGGCGCGGCGCCGGCTACGACCTACGCCAGCACGTCGACGCCAAGCTGCTGGAAGAATGGGGTGCCGGCAACCGCGCAAGCATCGCGGTGTCGTTCAACGACACCGACACGTCGAGCTATCTCAGCCCGACGCTGGCGCAATGGAACGCTGTGGGCCGCGGCTTCAACTACGACAAGCGCTACACCGACGGGGACACCAACTACTGGCGGCTGTATCGTAGCCCGTTCCGCAACGTCTACGTCTCGGTGCCGGTACATCTGGCGCTGGGCGACCGGCTGGCGCTTGACAGCACGACCTACGGCCAGTTCGGCTATGGCAACTCGCCCTACGGGACGCAGCTGTCGACGACGGGCAATTACCTCGGCGCGGAGCCGCTCGCGCTGCCGATCGCGCTTCCCGGCGCGGTGGACGGGACGGCGACGGTGCTGGGCAACTTCACCGGCGACCAGTTTCGCGCCGGCGACGTCGCCAAGCTCACGCTCACCGCAGGCGCGCACCGGATCACCGCCGGGCTGTGGTTCGATTACGGGACCGACCACGACGTCCAGTCCTATACCTCGATCGCCGCCGACGGGCACCCGATCGACCAATGGGGCTATGCGGCCAACGCGATCCACACCGCCGACGGCCGGCTGCTCGCTTACGAGGACGAGCGGACGGTGACCGTCACCAAGGGGTTCTTCGTCGCCGACGCGATCGCGGTGACGCCGCGCCTCACGCTTGATGTCG
The DNA here is from genome assembly GCF_026540835.1 of Sphingomonas sp. GC_Shp_6. Taxonomy (NCBI): domain Bacteria; kingdom Pseudomonadati; phylum Pseudomonadota; class Alphaproteobacteria; order Sphingomonadales; family Sphingomonadaceae; genus Sphingomonas; species Sphingomonas sp. GC_Shp_6. Next base: position 60,080 of record NZ_JALNUO010000017.1, read on the forward strand.
GCTTCAAGGGAGTCGACGTGCTGCACGACGGGCGCAACTACCTGCCCGGGCCACAGGCGCGCGTGCGGTTCGACGGCTTCGCCGCGCTGCCCCGCGCCGCCGTCCACTACCGGCTGGGCGATCGCCAGCAGCTCTTCGCCAACGTGACGACCAGTTTCCGCGCGCCGGATGAATACACGCTCTACGACGGCTATGACGGCGGCGTGGTGGGCCGGCAGGGGACCACCACGCTCCGGAACGAATATTCCGTCTCCGAGGAGGTGGGCTATCGCTACGTCGGTCCGGTCGTGTCGGCGTCGCTGACCGCGTTCCACTATCACTTCCGCAACCGTCAGCTCGCGACGGTGGTCGAAGTCGGCGGCGCGCTCGTCAATTCGACGATCAACGCGGGGCGACAGACGTCCGCGGGGGTCGACGGCGAGATCGACTATCGACCGGCGAAGGGTCTCAGCCTCTACGCCTCGGGCGAATATTTGCACGCGCGGCTGGACGACGACCTGCCGGCCGACGGCGACCTGCTGCCGACGCGCGGGCGGCGTGCGGTGTCGAGTCCCGCGGTGCAGTTCGGGCTGGGCAGCACCTATGACGGCGGCCGCCTGTTCGGCAGCTTGGCAGGCAAATACATCGGCCGCCAATATTCGACGTTCACCAACGACGAGAGCATCGCGGGCTATGCGACAATCGACCTATCGATCGGCGTCCATCTCGTCGGGCTGATCGACGCGCACCGCACCGACCTGCGCCTCAACGTCGTCAACGCGGCCAACCCGCACGTGCTGTCAGGCGTCGAGGCGATCGGCACCAACGCGCAGGACACCGTCGCGCGCGGCGGCACGATTATCCCCGGATCGCCGCCTGCCTATTTCGTCGGCAGCGGCCGCGCGGTCGTGGCGACGCTCTCGCGCGCGTTCTGACGGTGGTGGTCGCGACGCCGGACGGGGCACACCGCGTGCACGGCATTGGCACCGGGCTGGTGGCGCCGGCATGGCCCGCGATCACGGCGGCTGAGGCTGAAGCGATCCTTGCCTGTTATCCGGTGGCCGGGCGGCTCGTCGCCTTGCGCTGGCACTCGCCGCGCCCGTTCTCGGCGGCGACGCTGGTGGAAACCGGCGGAGGCGCGTTCTTCCTCAAGCGGCATCATCGGCGATTGCGCACGCTCTACGCGCTCGCGCCGGAACATGCGTTCGTCGCCCACCTCGCCGGTGCGGGGCTGTCGGTGCCGGAGATCATCGTCACGGACAACGGCGCCACCGCGATCGCGCTGGGCGACTGGACCTACGAGCTACATCGCAAAGCGCCCGGCCTGGACCTCTATCGCGATCGGCCGTCGTGGACGCCGTTCCTCGCGCATGGTCATGCCCAGGCGGCGGGTGCGGCGCTCGCCCGGCTGCACGTCGCGGCCCGGGGGTTCGACGCGCCCGACCGCGATCCCCAGCCGCTCGTCGCCAGCCTCACGATCCTGACCGCGCCCGATCCGCTCGCCGCGGCACAGGACTATGTCGCCGCCCGCCCGGCGCTCGCGGCGTTCCTGGCGGACAGGCCGTGGCGGGGCGAGCTGGCCGCGCTGCTCGCGGCGAATGCGGACGGGCTTGGCGAACGGCTAGCGGCCCACCCGTCGCTATGGACCCACAACGACTGGCATCCGTCCAATCTCCTGTGGACGCCCGCGGGCGACGTCCGCACCATCTTCGATTTCGGTCTCGCCACGCGCACGTGCGCGCTCCACGACCTCGCGACCGCGATCGAGCGCACCGCGATCGAGTGGCTGGGCCTCGGGGAACGGGACGATCTTGCCAATGCCGGCGCCGCACGCGCGACCCTCGACGGGTATCGCATCATACGGCCGCTCAGCGCCGCCGACCTCGCGACGCTCGTCCAGCTGCTGCCGCTCGTCCACATCGAGTTCGCGCTGTCGGAGATCGACTATTTCGCTGGCATCGTCGGCCGTCCCGATCAGGCGGCGGCTGCGTGGGACGATTATCTGATTGGCCACGCACAGTGGTTCCGTTCGCGGCCCGGACGCGCGTTCCTCGACCAGCTGGCGGAGGATTGATGTCGGGGCTGGAGATAATTGCCGTCGCCGTCAGCTTCCTGGCGATCTGGCTGACGGCCAGGCGATCGATGCTATGTTGGCCGCTCAACCTGCTGGCCTGCGCGCTGTATTTCAAGCTGTTCCGCGACGTCCGCCTCTATGCCGACATGGCGCTGCAGGCGGCGTTCGGCGTCAGCATACTCTACGGATGGGTCAGCTGGAGCCGGAACAAGTCCGATGCCGGAGCGATCGTCGTCGCGCCGGTGCCCACACGACAGTTAAGCCTCGGTCTCGCGGCCGGTGCCATCGGCGGCATCGTGATCGGATTTTTCACCAGCCGCTACACCGATGCGGCGCTCCCCTGGATCGATGCCACGTTGAGCAGCTTCAGCCTCGTCGCCCAATACTGGGCCGCGAGGCGACACGCCGCCAACTGGCTTCTGTGGGTCGTGGTAGACACGATCTATGTTGGCATGTTCCTCTTCAAGGGCCTGGCGTTGACGGCCGGGCTCTATGCCGCGTTCGCGGTGCTCGCGAGCCTCGGATACCGACGCTGGCAAGCGACGCGGATCCTTCCGAACGAACGGACGCCAGCGTGACCACCCACGTCCCGCCGGCCTGAAGCGGGACGTGGAGTGATCGTGGCGAATTCACGCGTCTTTCCGGTCCGCTACCAGTTCCGAAGTCACGGCTTCGACCGCCGCCAACCGCTGCTCCTGTTCGGTCGGCAGCGCCTGGGTGGCGCGGCGCACCGACAACTGTGCTGAAGGGTCAATCGGGCGGATGATGGCATAGACGCCGGCCGCGACCGCGCCGCCGATCAGCGGCGCGACGATGAATAGCCACAGCTGCCCGATCGCCGCCGGCCCTGCGAACAGCGCCGGCCCGATGCTGCGCGCCGGGTTCACCGACGTGTTAGTGACAGGGATCGAGACGAGGTGGATCAGCGTCAGGCAAAGCCCTATCGCGATGCCCGCGAACCCGACCGGCGCGGCGAAGTCAGTCGAGCCGAGGATCGTCAGCACCAGCAGCGCGGTGAGCATGACCTCGATGAGGAACGCCGAGGTCATGCCGTAACCGTCGGGCGAACGTGCACCGTAGCCGTTGCTGGCGAACCCGCTCGCCGCCGCGTCACGCAGCTCTACCGTGCCGGTGTCACCACCCTCGAGACTATTAAAGAACTCGTGCTTACGGCAGCGGTGATGAGGTGACTCACTGCTGCATAGCCAAAAGGGGCATGATGGGTCACCAAGTCGCGCAAGGCGCGCTGTTCTACGCCTTTCGGCTTGATGATCATCTACCCGCTGACCACCTGCTCAAGCGTATCGATGGCCTTCTCGACTTCGGCTTCGTTCGGGAGACGTTGGCAGCCAGCTACAGCTCAGCTCCTCGCCGCCGCGCCAAACACCTCAATCGCAATGCCGCAGAGGATGGAGACGCGGTCGCCGAGGTTCTCGCCGTCTCCTTCGCAAAGCGGCCATGACCTGAAAGATGCCCACTTACATCTCGCTCATGCGTTAGCGGCGAAAATCGTTCGGCCCCGAAAAGCGTCCTAGCACGTTGACATAGATCACACTGGAGTTCGTCCAATCTGTCACGTGCTTATCATCGAAGATGACCCATTCGTAGTCATGCATCTGTCAATGCTGGCAGAAGATGCGGGCGCTACGTCGATCGGCACAGCCGACACCGAGGCTGAAGCTGTAATAGCGGCTCAGGATCAACGACCGGACGTGATCCTGTCCGACGTTGGTTTGATAGAAGGAACTGGGCCCAATGCGGTTGCACGCATCTACACCGATTGCGGCCACATACCTGTCATATTTGTTACGGGTACCCCCGACGAGTGCGAGCCATGCCACTATGCCGCCGCGATCCTGGGCAAGCCCGTGAATGATCGGGCGCTGATCGCGGCCTTCGCCAAGGTAGCCCCATAGCCGCGTGTAGATGCAGCCTTGCACCCGCATGCCAAGTTCTGCGGCGTCCTCCTACCTGCTTTTCCTTCTAGCGCGCCGATCCCGCTCTGCTATTCCCATGCGGCATGTCACAACATACAAAGCCGACCTACGAGGAGCTAGAAGCCAGACTGGCTCAGGCAACTAAGCATCTGCGCCAAGCAAATTTCGAGGCGCAAAGCACGAAGGAGGCGAGCGATACACGCTCCGCTATGCAGCGTAGCAGCCGCTTTCGCGAGGTAAGCGAAGCCCATTCTTCCGCCACTGATCTCGCGCAACGCGAAGCGCTACATCGCGCGATCCTTGATAGTTCAACCGAATACGCGATCATCTCGCTTGATTGTAGCGGGATTGTGACGAGCTGGAACGAGGGCGCCGTTCAGACGATGGGCTGGACTGAGGATGAGATGCTGGGAAGACCGGCTCATGTTTTCTTTACGCCTGAGCAGATCGAGGACCGCATTCCAGAGCTGGAAATGAGCCAGGCAATCGAGACCGGCCGCGGCGAGGACGAGCGCTACCATCTCCATAAGGATGGCTCGCGTTTCTGGGCAAACGGCTTGATGATGCCGCTTGAAGCCGATGGGGAGCACATCGGCTTTGTCAAAATTCTGCGTGATCGGAGCATCCAACACCGCGCAGAAGAAGACTTGAAGAGGGTGGCGGCGGAGCTGGCGTTTGATCGCGCTACGCTCCGCGCCGTATTTGAAAACGCCCCGGTCGGACTTTCGCTTGCAGCAGCACCGACGGGGGAGTCCATTCTAATTAACGAGCAGATGCGTCGGCTGAGTAAGCGTGACTTCTCGGCTGGTGGCATGGACCGCTATCTTGGCGCGGGTGCCATCCATGAGGACGGCGCTCCGTACGCTCTGGACGACTATCCTCAGGTGCAGGCAATCCGACACGGGATAGACACGCATGCGGCACCATTTCTGATTGAGCGGCCAGACGGTACCCGACTTAGGACCGAGATCAGTTCCGTGCCGCTGCTTGATGCGCAAGGCAGCATTACGGGTGCAGTCAGTGTCGTGGTCGATGTTCACGAGCGTGAGCAGGCGATCGAGCAGCAGGAAATTCTGACCGGCGAGCTGGCACACCGCATGAAGAACACCATGGCTATGGTACAGGCGATCGTGCATCAGACCCTGCGATCAGCTTCCACACTTGATGAAGCGCGCGAAAGCGTGACTGAACGGTTCGAAGCCTTGGCCCGCGCACAGGACCTGATCACCGCCAGCAATTGGCAGGCATCCGATCTTGGCGGGGTGGTGAAGACCGCTCTGGCATCGGTCAACGACGGCGAGTGTATCGCCATCAACGGCGAGCCGAGTAAGGTCGGCGCAAGAGCCGCGCTATCGCTGACGCTGGTACTGCACGAACTGGCGACCAACGCCGTTAAATACGGTGCATTGTCAGTTCCTGAAGGACGCGTGATGATCGATTGGCATCGGCAGGATTGTGGCGGTACCGAGCGTCTTGTGTTTACTTGGTCAGAGCAGGGCGGTCCTCCGGTGCAGGCTCCTACCCGGAAAGGTTTCGGAACCCGCCTGATCGACAGCATGGGGCGATCGTTCGGCGGTCGCAGCGAGTTGCGTTATTCGCCAGAGGGCGTGTGCTGGCTGGTCGAGGCAGATCCGGCACGGCTCCTAATCCTTTGAATTGGTGGAACACCCGCTGCGCTCAAACTTTGGACCGTCCATGCCTGATCGCACCAACACCGTCGTACTCGTCGTTGAGGATGAGCCGTTGATTCTCATGAACGCGATGCAGACGTTTGAGGACGCCGGCTTCGAGGTGGTTGACGCCTATGACGCCGAACACGCTCTCATCCGGCTGACCGAACGACCCGACATCAACGCCATGTTCACTGACGTCAATATGCCGGGCCGCTTCGATGGGGTGGAGCTTGCTCGGATGGTTCATGAACATAGGCCCGATGTCGTTATCATCGTTACTTCGGGGGCTGTGGCCGTGCAGCGCGACGATCTGCCAGAGCGTGGGGAATTTATCCCGAAGCCATATCGTGCCGAGCGGGTGGTCGACCTGATTGACAAACTACTCGCCTAACCGGAGCGTAGCGACTTTAGCTTGTTACATCTGCCTTGCAAAGGGTAGCGTGCAGCAGTTGTCGTCTAGAACATCAGCCTCGTCGCACATATACTAAGTTTCACGACAGTGGCTCCGGCACCTGTGTTCCTGTAGAGATCAGCGCTAATTGGCACGGTCTGTCAGAGCTATTTGTCACCCGCCGCGCCTTTCCCGCCCTTCGGGAAATGGCGGTAGAAGGTTGAAACCGAAACGCCGATCGCCTCCGCTACGTCCTGCGGCCGATCGCCGGCAGCGAGCAGCTTGACCGCCATATCGCGCTTGCGGGGTGTCAGGACGGATTTGCGACCACCACCGCCACCTGTCTTCCGGCGCGCGGCCAGTCCTGCCATCGTGCGTTCCCGGATCAACTCGCGCTCCATTTCGGCGATCGACCCGAGGATATGGAAGAGCAGACGGCCAGTGTGCGTCCCGGTGTCGATCCCATCTGTGAGTGAGCGTAGTTCGATCCCGCGCGCCGTCAGATCAGCAGACAGATCGACCAGCCCCTTCATTGTTCGGCCGAGGCGATCGAGTTTCCATATGACTAGCGTGTCGCCTTTGCGGGCTTTGCCAAGAGCTTCCGTCAAGCCCGGTCGGTCGATGCTGGCACCGCTCGCCTTATCGGTCGCGATATGCTCGCACCCGGCCGCGTTGAGGGCGTCCATCTGCAACGCCAAATCCTGATCCGGGGTCGATACCCGTGCATAGCCGATAAGCATGACAAGGCCTTCTCATAACTCCATCCAAAATGCGAGCAGTGAGAAAACAGTTTTGGGAACGGGTTTTGAGAAAAGCAAGAATGATGGTTTGCCGCGATTGTCCGGTTGCCCGGCAAGCTCGGCCCTCTTTCCCAACAAACCCTCCCAATCGGGAAAGCTGCGGACGATGTAGGTAGATCGATCAGAAAAGCTTTCGCAAGGAAACCGTAGCTGTCCGTCCCAGCTGATCGACGATGTCACTCTGCAAGCGATTAGGCACCAGGCCATTACCGTCGCGCGGGCGTTGACGCGCGTCCAACAAGTTCGCGATCTCTAGCTTCAGTTGCAGTTTTTTTGCCCAAGTCCGGCCGGGGAGTAGGCCTTCCAGAGGCATGTACGCGGAGCACGCGAGCACGAGCTCAGCGTTGTAGCGCAAGTCGGACGCGGGAGTGTCGCCACGGATGCGGCGTGCGCCACCATAGAAAATGCCGAGCGTTCCCCCGTACCCGCCGGTGTTGACGCCCCCATAGGCATAGCCGGAATAGCGCGGATCATAGCCGCCGATCGTATCGCCGGCGATCAGGTCGAGCGACGGCGTGCCTGGACGCAGGCGCAGACGGTTTTCGAGCGTTACGATCGGCGTGGCACCGACATAGTAGCTGGGTCGCGTGTCGGTCGGTGCGGGTGAGCCCGCCGCGGCGGCAGTCGGCGGGCTGCCGATCCGGCCGCTTGAGGTCAGCGAAAACTGTAGTTTGCGTTGGCGCTGGAAGTCGAAATTGATTGGCCGATAGGAGAGGGAGAGGAGGTTTCCGTTGGTGCCGTGCACGTACAGGTCAGGCACCACCGCCTCGCCGCGAGCGTTCAGGTATGCGAGCACCCCGGTCTGGTTTCTTACCTCGGTGAAGTTGTAAGATGGGCTGATGCGGAGCTGGCTCTTGCCGAACGGCTTCCAGGTCAGAGACACCGAGCGGACGAGCCGGTGTTCAGGTTGCAGGTCCGGATTGCCGCCCAGCAGCAACGTAACAATCTGCGTGCTGCCGCTGCCGTAATCGAACACCGGCACGTTCGGCACCGCTCGCGGCGGGCTCGACAATTGGATGGGATCGGGCGCAGTCTCGCTCCGGCGCATGTTATAAAGCAGCTGGACCCCCGGAACGGGAGTCCAAGTTAATCCTAGCGTCGTATCGGCGAGCGTACCGAAAGTCTCGACATGGCGAATGTTCCCGGATGCATTGACCGAAACGTCGCCAAGCAGCGGTAGAACGCCTTGCGAACGCGAGGTGAGCGGCAGGTTCACCGCGACGCCGGCCTCCGTCTGCGTCCTGCCCAAATGGTAATCGGAAGGCTCGGCACCGCGCAACGAGGATATGGCTAAAATTCGAGCCGCTTCCAGCGTGACCGTGACCGTCACCCGGCCGGCCGGGAGGGCGATCGGGTCGTTGGTCGTCACCGTTTTGGCGTCGAGGGTATGGGTGCGTTGCCGGGTACGGTCGATCAGCCGGTCGGTGAGCAACGTGGCACTCAGGGGAACGAAGGGACTCGCGCCTGCGGTGATCGCCGCATTGGCGGCTGAGAGATCAATGGCCTGGT
>NZ_JALNUO010000018.1:0-64027 GCF_026540835.1 Sphingomonas sp. GC_Shp_6
CGATCGCCCTGAGCTTGTCGAAGAGCTTGTTGAGAATAGGAAGGCACGCCTGCGGAGAGCGTGTTTCGCCAAGCTTAGCACAGAAGCATCGCGTGATCGGATCACGCGGCTTTATCCAGGTCTAGGCCGGTCGTGTCGAGATCAGCCCGTTCGACACGAAGGTCATCACCACCACGTCGTCCTGGTTGAACACGCGCATCCGGCTCTTGAAGATCCCCATTTCGGGCCGGCTGGCAGAGACGCGCTTTTCGAGGATCTCGGATTCGCACCGCAGCGTGTCGCCGGGATAGACCGGCGTCAGCCATTGCAGCGCATCGATCCCTGGCGAGCCCAGCCCGGCCTGCTGGTTGGTCTTCATGTTCTCGACGATCATCCGCATCGTCATTGCGCAGGTGTGCCAACCGCTGGCCGACAGGCGCGCGAAATAGGTCTCCGCCGCCGCTTCGTCGGACAGGTGGAAGGGCTGCGGATCATAGGCTTCGGCAAAGGCGGTCACCTCTTCGCGCGTGACCGCATAGGCGCCGAACCGCGCGACCGAGCCGACGACCAGATCCTCGAAATATTGCATGCGCCCGTCTCCTACCGTTGCAGGACCTTGTCGAACGGACGGTCGTCGCCGTCCAGTCCCTGCCCGGCGGGAAGGTGCATCAGGTCGCGGAGCAGCGGCGCCACATCGACATTGTCGAACGGCGCCAGCCGCCGCCCGGCCGCGAAGCGCGGGCCATTCGCCACGAACAGTGCTGCCATCGCCGGATCGGCATTGTCATAGCCGTGATTGCCGCGCGCGAAAGCTTTGGTGGGGCTGCTGTTCTCGACCAGCCAGCCGCTTTGCGCGAGGCACAGATAGGGCGGCACGCGCGGGTTCGTGCCGAAGCGCAGACGCGCGGGAATCGCGTCCTTGCGCCAACAGGTCATGTGCGGGATCGGGCGCAGGATCGCGCGCTCCAGCGCCGCCGCGTGACCGGGCACGGGCACCAGCGTCGCATAGGGTCCGGTCTCCACCGTGCGATAGTCCGCGGGGTCGGCGACATGATCCAGCGCCACGACGCGCGTGCTCGACGTGGCCGCCATGCCGTGATCCGCCACGATCACCAGATCGGCCGGCTGGTGCAGTGCGGCCAATCCCGCCACGAGCCGGCCGATCTCGCGGTCCACATCGGCGACCGCCGCGGTGACGGCGGGTGAATCGGGGCCGTTGTCATGGCCTGCGGCGTCCACCGTGTCGAAATAGAGCGTGACGAACCCTGGCCGCGTGGCCGCGGGCCGCCGCAGCCAGTCGATCACCATATCGACGCGCTGGTCGCCCGACAGATTGGCGTTGTATTGCGCCCAATCGTCGGGTCGGACGCCGCCGGGAATGACGCCATGCTCGTTCGCCGTCACGGTGGAGCCCCAGGCGACGTTCGCGCCCGGCCACAGCATCGTCGCGGTGCGGATCCCCGCGCGCTTTGCGGTCACCCAGATCGGCTCGGCGGCGTTCCACCAGAAGGGATCGTCCGTGGCCATGGTGAAGACGGTGCCGGGGCGCCGCACATCCTCCATCCGGTTGCCGACGATGCCGTGATGATCGGGCACCAGCCCGGTGACCAGGGTCCAGTGATTGGGGAAGGTCTTGGTCGGGAAGGACGGCCGCATCGACGCACTGACGCCGGTCGCGGCCAGCGCGTTCAGATGGGGCGTCACGCCGCGGGTCAGGTAATCGGGTCGGAAGCCGTCGATCGAGATCAGGATGGTGACGGGCGGGCGCCGCGCATCGGGCGTTTCCGCGGTGGCCAAGGGCGCGACCATGTGGGGACTCGCCGCGCCGAACGGGGCAGGGGTCTCGCCCGCGATCGTCGTCGGCGCCGGCGGGATCGTGGTGCACGCGGCGGCGAGCGCGAGGAGCGACGCCGCCAGAAGGGGTTTCAGCATGATCGCTTCTCCGGCGTCGCGGGTTGGTCGGAAGACCCGGGCATCCGCCGGGAACGCCGCGTCAGACGTTGAAGCGGAACAGCATCACGTCGCCGTCATGGACGACATAGTCCTTGCCTTCCTGGCGCAGCTTGCCCGCATCGCGCGCGCCGCTTTCGCCGCCCAGCGCCACGTAATCGGCAAAGGCGATCGTCTCGGCACGGATGAAGCCGCGCTCGAAATCGGTATGGATCTCGCCCGCCGCCTGCGGGGCCTTGGCACCGGCATGGACGGTCCACGCGCGCGCTTCCTTGGGGCCGACGGTGAAGAAGGTAAGCAGGTGGAGCAGCTTGTAGCCTGCGGTGATGACGCGGGCGAGGCCGGTTTCCTCCAGCCCCAGCTCCGCGAGGAAGTCGCCGCGATCCTCGGGCGGCATGGTCGCGATCTCGGCCTCGATCGCCGCCGACACCACGACCGCCTCGGCACCCTCGGCCGCGGCCTTCTCGAACACGCGCGCCGAGAGCGCATTGCCGTTCGCCGCATCGCCCTCGTCCACGTTGCAGACGTAGAGCACGGGCTTGGCGGTCAGCAACTGCGCCTGCGCGAAGACCCGCGCCTCGTCCTCGTCCTTCGGCTTGGTGAGCCGCGCCGGCTTGCCTTCGCGCAGCAGGTCGAGCGCCTGGCCCAGCACCGATGCCGCGATCTTGGCCTCCTTGTCGCCCTGCATCGCCTTTTTCTGCGCGGCGGGCACGCGCTTCTCCAGGCTTTCGAGATCGCTGAGCATCAGTTCGGTCTCGACCGTCTCGGCATCGGCGATCGGATCGACCTTGCCCTCGACATGCGTGACATCGGTCTCGGTGAAGCAGCGCAGCACATGGACGATCGCGTCCACCTCGCGGATATTGCCGAGGAACTGGTTGCCGAGGCCCTCGCCCTTGGACGCGCCGCGCACCAGGCCGGCGATGTCGACGAAGCCCAACTGGGTCTCGATGATCTTGGCCGAACCGGCGATCTTGGCGAGCGCATCCAGCCGCTTGTCGGGCACGCCGACATTGCCGACATTGGGCTCGATCGTGCAGAACGGATAATTCGCCGCCTGTGCCGCCGCCGTCTCGGTCAGCGCGTTGAAAAGCGTCGACTTGCCGACATTAGGCAGACCGACGATGCCGCAGCGGAAACCCATTCTTCGAACCCTTATCCCTGCGCGAAAGGCGCGCCGCCGCCGGATAGAGCGCGCGCGTCACAAACGCCAGCATCGCTGCGGGTTTCGCGGTTAATCCACGCTTTACCTCTCGCGGAGAACGGTTCGTCGCAACGCGACGTTTTACGGGTGCGGAAAGTCCGCCGCGGCCCCGTCTCGATCATGACGGCCGGGCACGGGGGCGTGACGGCCGGACGATCGCAGGGGAAACGATCATGCGGATGGCATTCGGGATGGCAGCGTTGGTGACGTGCATCGCCGCGCAGCCAGCCACCGCGCGCGAGGAGCCGGTATTTTCGGGGGAAGTACCGGCTCCCGTCGCTGCCTTTCAGGGCGGCAACCTCTTTCCGATCGGCACGGCCTATCAACCGGGCGCGGCGATCCCGGCCGCCGGGGCGCTTCCGTCCGTAACGTTCTTTCCGGCGATCGCGGCATTGTCCGCCATGACGACGCTGCCGATCGCGGGCGATTTCCGCCTGCACGCCACGGTCGCCGTCACTGATCAGGCGCCCAGCGTCGATGCGGACAGCCGCCTGCGCCACCGTATCGCCAGCGCGATGATGGAATTCTACCCGGTCACCGGCACCGGTTTTCACCTGTCCGCCGGGATGCGGATGTTCTCGCGCACCAATTTCATGGCCGAGGCGGAGAAGTTCACCGGCGGCCTGCTCTTCGCGCCGCACGGCATGGGCAATTCGGCGGTGCGCACCGGGTTCAAGCGCTACACGCCCGCGATGACAGTCGGCTATACGCGCATGATCCAGCGCGATCTGAGCCTCGGCCTCGAGGCGGGCTCGCTGCTCGGCCATGCCTATTCGGGGATCCCGGGACGGATCCATAACGGCGCGTCGCTCGGCGGCTCGGGCGCGGCGATGAACCCGATCATGAACCTGGTGGTCGGCGCGCGGTTCTGAGGCGAGGTTCGCGGCGCGGCGCGGTGGTCAGGCCAGCCGCTGCGCCACGTCGTTCATGAAGCGTACGTCGTCGCCGGCCGCCAGCCATGGCGCCTCGGCCGCGATCGCGCCCAGCAGATCGGTCAGCGGATCGATCTCCGCCTTGGCATAATTGCCGAGCACATGGCCGGTCACCCGGTCCTTGTGCCCCGGATGCCCGATCCCGATCCGCATGCGACGGAAATCCGGCCCCAGATGCTGGTCGATCGAGCGCAGCCCGTTATGGCCGGCCAGCCCCCCGCCGGTGCGCACCTTCAGCTTCATCGGCGCGAGATCCAGCTCGTCGTGAAAGACGGTGAGCGCGTCCACACCCAGCTTGTAGAAGCGCAGCGCGTCGCCGACGCTGCGGCCGCTTTCGTTCATGAAGGTCGCGGGCTTCAGCAGCAGGATCTTCGCGGTGCCGATCCGCCCCTCCTGCACCCATCCCTGGAACTGCTTGCGGGGCGCCGAGAAGCCATGGACGTCGGCGATGGTGTCCACCGCCATGAACCCGACATTGTGCCGGTGCATCGCATATTGCGCACCCGGATTGCCGAGCCCCACCCAGACCTGCACGTCCCACTCCTTCGATACGAAAAGGGCAGGGGAGCGATGCCGCTACCCTGCCCCTATCAATCCCGCTCCGCCCTGAGACGGCTAAGGGATCAGCCCTGCGGCGTTTCGCTCACGCCGATGCCGGCCTCGGCATCCGCAGCGTCGTCGGCGGCGGTCGGCACGGTCGGCGGCACAATCGTGGCGATCGTGAACGTCTCGTCGGCCGAGGCCTTGGCGCCGGCGGGCAAAGTCACGTCGCCCATGTGGATCGAATCGCCGATCTCGCGGCCCTTGAGCGAGATGGTGACCGCCTCGGGGATCTCGGCCGCATCGCAGACCAGCTCGACCTCGTGCGCGACGATGTTCAGCACGCCGTTGCCCTTGGCGATGCCCGGCGACAGCTCCTCGTCGGTGAACACGACGGGCACCGACACGGTGACCTCGGTGTGTTCGCCGATCCGCAGGAAATCGACATGGAGCGGACGATCCGTCACGGGATGGAACGCCACGTCCTTAGGCAGCGTGCGGACGCCGTTCACCATCACGACCGAGGTCATGAAATGGCCCGTCGACAGCGCCTTCACGAGCGCCTTGGCCTCGAGATGGACCGATGTCGGTTCCTGGTTCTGGCCGTAGATCACGGCGGGCACGCGGCCATCGCGACGGAGTGCACGGGAGGCTCCCTTGCCAACCCGGTCACGCGTCTCGGCTGCGAGCGTCAGCATATCGCTCATGGTATCACTCCGAAATACGTAAGGTCATTTCCGCCCACGCCTCCAGGGATGACCATGGCCGGAAGCGGGCGCGCATAGCCCATATGACGGATCGGTGCAACCGGGCGCCCGCGGTCAATACTTCACGCGCTTCGCTTTCAGCCCCAGCTTGGCCAGCTGCGCCTGGACGCTGTCCGCGCCCGCCAGATGGCCGGCGCCCACCGCCATGAAGACCGTGCCGGGCTTCGCCAGCCGTGCCTTGATCCACTGCGCCCAGCGGCGGTTGCGGTCGACGAGCAGCGTCTGTGCGACCTCAGGCGAATCCTTCAGGTCGTCGTTCATGTCCTCGGCCAGCGCCTCGGGGCGGCCCTGCGCCCATTCGTCGACCATCTTGCGCATCTGCGTGCCGACGCTCGGCAGTTCGTCCAGCGTCGAGACGAGGAACTGCACCTGCGCCTTTTGCGACAGGCCGCCGAAATAGCCGAGCTGCTGCTGCGCGGTTTCCAGCCCGATCACCGGCTTGTGCGCGGCCTCGGCCGCGGCGGTGATGACGTGTTCGGGCCCGTTCGCCGGATCATAGCCGAGCTTCTCGAGCGGGGTGATCGACAGCGTGGTCGCCGCCAGCCACGGCTTGTAGCGGTCCAGCGCGTTCGCGGGCAGGCCCAGATCGACCACCGCCTTGGTGAAGGCGGCGCGCTTGTCGGGCGGCAATTGTTCGGTGAGGGTCGGGCCGCCGCTCGTCAGGCCGGTTGCCTTGACGATGCCCTGCATCGTCGTGGCATCGGGCATCACCAGTTCGAGCACCACCTGGTCCGAGCGGTCGAACGCCGTCTTCACCGCCTCGTCGAACCAGGAGAGGCCCGGTTTCAGCACATGGATCGTCCCGAACAGATACACCGTGCCCCGGTGCGCGCTGGCCGGCCCATGCACCACCCACAGGGCGGGATCGGCATCGTTCGCCGCGCGCGCGGGCGTCTTCTGCGCGCAGGCGGGAAGCGCGGCGGCGAGCGCCAGCAGCGCGAGCGCGGTGCGGAACGGGGCATGGTTCAAGCGTAGGATCCTCGCGAATGGGGCGTCAGCCGGACGGTCCTAACCGCTCGCAGCGCCGGGCACCACTTGCCTGATCGGCGGCACTTCGCCAAAGCCGGCCCGTGACCGCACTTTCCTTCCAGCGCATGATCCTCACGCTCCATGATTACTGGAGCGATCGCGGCTGCCTCATCCTCCAGCCCTATGACATGGAGATGGGCGCCGGCACCTTCCACACCGCGACGACGCTGCGCGCGCTGGGGCCCAGGCCCTGGAACGCCGCCTTCGTCCAGCCGTGCCGCCGCCCGACCGATGGCCGCTACGGCGAGAACCCCAACCGGCTGCAGCATTATTACCAATATCAGGTGATCCTGAAGCCGAGCCCGGCCGATCTGCAGGATCTGTATCTCGGCAGTCTCGCCGCGATCGGGATCGATCCGCTCGTCCACGACATCCGCTTCGTGGAGGATGATTGGGAAAGCCCGACGCTCGGCGCATGGGGGCTCGGCTGGGAGGTCTGGTGCGACGGGATGGAGGTGACCCAGTTCACCTATTTCCAGCAGATGGGCGGCTATGACATGAAGCCCGTCGCGGGCGAGCTGACCTATGGGCTCGAACGTCTCGCCATGTACGTGCAGGACGTCGACAACGTGTACGACCTGGCGTTCAACGATGCGGGCGTCACCTACGGCGATGTGTTTCTCGAGAATGAGCGCGAGATGTCGACCTGGAATTTCGAGGTGGCCGACACCGATTCGCTGTTCGACAGCTTCCGCAAGCATGTCGCCGAATGCGAGAATTCGCTGAACGCGAAGCTGCCGATCCCCGCCTATGAACAGGCGATCAAGGCGAGCCACGTGTTCAACCTGTTGCAGGCGCGCGGGGTGATCTCGGTCGCCGAGCGCCAGGCCTATATGGGCCGCGTCCGCGATCTGGCGAAGGGCGCGTGCGGCGCCTGGATGGACAAGAACGGATGGGCGGCGTGAGCGACTTCCTTCTCGAACTCCGCTCCGAGGAAATCCCCGCGCGCATGCAGGCCAAGGCGCGTGAGGATCTCGCGCGGCTGTTCGCGGCGGAGATGGCGCGCGCGGGCGTCGCGACCGGCGCGATCGTCACCTATGCCACGCCGCGGCGCCTCGCGCTCATCGCGCGCGATCTGCCGCTGGAGACCGCCGCCACCTCGGAAGAGGTGAAGGGCCCCAAGACGTCCGCGCCGCCGCAGGCGCTCGAGGGTTTCCTGCGCAAGACCGGCCTGGCGCGCGAGCAACTGGTCGAGCGCGACGGCGTGTTCTTCGCGATCACGCAAAAGCCCGGCCGCGCGACCGCCGACGTGCTGGCCGAGGCGATCCCCGCCATCGTCCGCGGCTTTCCCTGGCCCAAGTCGATGCGCTGGGGCGATGCCTCGCTATCGACCGAATCGCTGCGCTGGGTGCGGCCGTTGCAGGGCATCGTCGCGCTGCTCGACGAGGAATTGGTGCCCGTCGAGATCGCCGGGATCACCGCGCGGGCCGCGACGCTCGGCCACCGCTTCCACCATCCCTACCAGATCACGATCGGCGGTGCGCACGACTATGTCGAGAAGCTGCGCGCCTGCCATGTGATCGTCGATCAGGACGAGCGTGCCCGCGTGATCCGCGACGGCTCGCGCGCGGCGGCGAGCGCGGCGGGGCTGGTGCTGGTGGAGGACGAGGGGCTCGTCGCCGAGAATGCGGGGCTGACCGAATATCCGGTGCCGCTGCTCGGCCGCTTCGATCCCGCGTTTCTCGACGTGCCGCCCGAGGTGATCCAGCTCACCGCGCGCGTGAACCAGAAATATTTCGTCTGCCGCACCCGGGATGGCGTGCTGGCGAACGCCTTCGTCTGCACCGCCAACATCGCCGCGGCGGACGGCGGCGCACGCATCGTCGAGGGCAACCGCAAGGTGCTCGCCGCGCGGCTGGCGGATGCGAAGTTCTTCTACGACACCGATCTGAAGGTGCCGCTCGATGCGCAGGCGGCCAAGCTCGGCAAGATCGTCTTTCACGAAAAGCTCGGCACCGTGGCCGATAAGGTGGACCGCGTGGCGAAGCTCGCGCGCTGGCTGGTCGAGGCGGGGATCGTTCGCGAGACTTCCTCTTCTGCGCTCCCCGGCGATGGCCGGGGAACGAAGGGATTGGCGGATCTCGCCGAACGCGCGGCGCGGTTGGCGAAGGCGGATCTCGTCACCGGGATGGTCGGCGAATTCCCCGAGCTCCAGGGGCTGATGGGCGGCTATTATGCCGCCGCGCAGGGCGAAGATCCGCAGGTCGCCGCAGCGGTGCGCGATCATTACAAGCCGGTGGGGCAAGGCGACGAGGTGCCCGACGCGCCAGTGACGGTGGCGGTCAGCCTGGCCGACAAGCTCGACACGCTGCTCGCCTTCTTCGCGATCAACGAGGCGCCGACGGGATCGAAGGATCCGTTCGCGCTGCGCCGCGCGGCGCTCGGATTGCTGGCCCTGATCCTGAAGCACGATCTGCGTCTGCCGATGGGGCTGATGATCGAACAGGCGGGCGGCAGCGTCATCCGTCAGCTCGGCCAGCGGGTGGCGGGCAAGGCTGTCTCGGAAGACATGGCGGCGGCGAACCGGATCGGCGTCGCGCGCGAATCGCTGCTCGGTCCCGATTACGAGCACCGGATTGCGTTCGAGGGCGAGGGCGGCGCGGCGGTGAAGCTGATGGAGGACGGGCTGCCCAAGTTCGAGCCGTTCCTGCTCGATCGCCTGAAGGTGCAGCAGCGCGAGGCGGGCGTGCGCCACGACCTGATCGATGCGGTGTTCGCGCTGGGTGGCGAGGACGATCTCGTCCGCCTGCTCGCGCGCGTCCGTGCGCTCCAGGCGTTCGTCGGCATGACGGACGGCGCCAACCTGCTCGCCGGCTATAAGCGCGCGGCCAATATCCTGAAAAAAGAAGGGTTCGCCCCGGCGGGGAACGATGCGGGGCAGGCATCGTCCTATGCCCGCGAGCCCGCCGAGGAGGCGCTCGTCGTCGCGCTCGACGCCGCCGCACCGCGCGCCGCGCGGGCGATCGCGGCGGAGGATTTCGCCGGCGCGATGGCGGCGCTGGCCACGCTTCGCCATCCGATCGACGCGTTCTTCGAGGCGGTGACGGTGAACGATGCCGATCCGGCGAAGCGCCTGGGCCGTCTGGCCCTGCTCGACCGCGTGCGGCGCGCGGTGCACGACGTTGCCGATTTCTCGCGCATCGAGGGCTGAGGACCGCCCGGCCCGTACGATTTTCCAGCGCCTCCCCAGCGAAAACAGAAAACACGAAGAGGATCGACCATGACCCAATATGTGTACCGCTTCGGCGGCGGCGTTTCGGATGGCGGCGCGGGCGACAAGACGTTGCTCGGCGGCAAGGGCGCGAACCTCGCCGAGATGGCGTCGATCGGCCTGCCGGTGCCGCCGGGCTTCACCATCTCCACGCCGATGTGCACGCGCTATTACGACGAAGGCGAGCAGTTTCCCGACGATGTCCGCGCGGAGGTGGCCGCCGGGCTGACGCATATCGAGGGGGTGACCGGCAAGCGCTTCGGCGATTCGTCGGACCCGTTGCTCGTGTCGGTGCGCAGCGGCGCGCGCGTGTCGATGCCGGGAATGATGGACACGGTGCTGAACCTCGGGCTCAACGACGAAACCGTCGAGGGCCTCGCCACCGCGAGCGGCGATGCGCGTTTCGCGTGGGACAGCTATCGCCGCTTCATCCAGATGTATGCCGATGTCGTGCTCGAGCTCGATCATGGCAGCTTCGAGGAAGCGCTGGAAATCGCGAAGGAAGATCGCGGCTTCTATCTCGACACCGAACTCAGCGCCGACGATCTGAAGGCGCTGGTCGACGAATATAAGACGCTCGTCGCGCAGCAATGGGGCAAGCCCTTTCCGCAGGACGTGCACGACCAGCTGTGGGGTGCCGTCGGCGCGGTGTTCGGATCGTGGCAGTCGGAGCGGGCGAAGGTCTATCGCCGCCTCAACGACATTCCCGCGAGCTGGGGCACGGCGGTGAACGTGCAGGCGATGGTGTTCGGCAACATGGGCGACACCTCGGCCACGGGCGTCGCGTTCACGCGCGATCCGGCCAAGGGCACCAACGCCTATTACGGCGAATTCCTCATCAACGCGCAGGGCGAGGACGTGGTCGCGGGGATCCGCACCCCGCAATATCTGACCAAGGCGGCGCGCGAGGAGGCCGGCGCGAAGCCCGCCTCGATGGAAGAGGCGATGCCCGAGGTCTATGCCGAGCTGGCCACCGTGTTCGACATGCTGGAGACGCATTACCGCGACATGCAGGACATCGAGTTCACGGTCGAGAAGACCAAGCTGTGGATGCTCCAGACGCGCTCGGGCAAGCGCACCGCCAAGGCGGCGCTGCGCATCGCGGTCGACATGGCCAGCGAGGGGCTCATCACGCGCGAGGAGGCGATCGCGCGCGTGGAGCCGATGGCGCTCGACCAGTTGCTGCACCCGACGCTTGATCCCAAGGCGGTGCGCGACGTGCTGACCAAGGGGCTGCCAGCGAGCCCCGGCGCGGCGTCGGGCGCGGTGGTGTTCGACGCCGACACCGCGGAGAAACGCGCGGCGGCGGGCGATGCGGTGATCCTGGTGCGCACCGAAACCAGCCCTGAGGACATCCACGGCATGCACGCGGCCAAGGGCATCTTGACCGCCCGCGGCGGCATGACGAGCCATGCCGCGGTGGTGGCGCGTGGCATGGGGCGCCCCTGTGTCTCGGGCGCGGGTACGCTGTCGATCGACGTGAAGGCGCGGGTGATGCGCGTGGGTGACCGCGAGGTGCGCGAGGGCGAGACGCTGACGATCGACGGCACCACCGGCGAGGTGATGATGGGCAGCGTGGCGACCGTTCAGCCCGAGCTGTCGGGCGATTTCGCGACGCTGATGGAATGGGCCGATGGGGTGCGCCGGCTGAAGGTGCGTGCCAATGCCGAGACGCCCGAGGATTGCCGCGTGGCGCGCGAGTTCGGCGCCGAGGGCGTCGGCCTGTGCCGCACCGAGCATATGTTCTTCGACGCGAGCCGCATCACCGCGGTGCGCCAGATGATCCTGGCCAGCGACGAGGCCGGCCGCCGCGCCGCGCTCGACAAGCTGCTGCCCGAACAGCGCGCCGACTTCACCGCGATCCTGGAGGTGATGGCGGGCCTGCCCGTCACCATCCGCCTGCTCGATCCGCCGCTCCACGAGTTCCTGCCGCACGAGGAGGCCGAGTTCGCCGAGGTGGCGACCGCCGCGGCCGTTTCGGTGGACGTGCTGAAGCGCCGGGCGGCGGAGCTTCACGAATTCAACCCCATGCTGGGCCATCGCGGCTGTCGGCTGGGCGTCACCTATCCCGAAATCTACGAGATGCAGGCGCGGGCGATCTTCGAGGCGGCGATCGACGTGGCCGAGAAATCGGGCGCCGCGCCGATCCCCGAGGTGATGATCCCGCTGGTCGCGACGCGGCGCGAGCTCGAATTGATGAAGGCGGTGGTCGACAAGGCCGCGCAGGCGGTGTTCGCCGAGCGCGGCACGACGATCCAGTATCTGGTCGGCACGATGATCGAGCTGCCCCGCGCGGCACTGCGTGCGGGCGAGATCGCCGAGGTGGGCGAGTTCTTCTCGTTCGGCACCAACGACCTGACGCAGACGACGCTGGGCGTCAGCCGCGACGATGCGGCGCGATTCCTGGGCGTCTATGTCGAGCAGGGCATCTACGCCAAGGACCCGTTCGTCAGCATCGACGTGGAGGGTGTGGGCGAGCTGATCGAGATCGCCGCCGAACGCGGCCGGGCCACGCGCCCCGACATCAAGCTCGGTATCTGTGGCGAACATGGCGGCGATCCGGCGAGCATCGCCTTTTGCGAGACGGTGGGGCTCGATTACGTCTCGGCCTCGCCGTACCGCGTGCCGATCGCCCGGCTGGCCGCGGCGCAGGCGGCGTTGGCGAAGACGAACGCGGCCAAGTGAGGCGCGGCGCGCGCTATCTGCTCTGCGCGGTCGTCGGCATCGGGGCGGGGGTGGGCGTCGCACTGTGGCAGGTGCGCGTCGGCCCGCCCGGCCTGGCGATCGGGCCATGGACCACCGACGCGTCAATTGGCACCGCGCAGGCGAGCGCACGCACCCGCGCGGCGGTGGCGGTGCACGGGCTGCTCGCGCTTCCCGCCGGCGAGGCGCGCTATTATGAGGCCGAAACCGACGATGCCGGTCGCCCGCTCGACGGCCATTGCCGGTATCGGATCGAAGGCGGCCAGCTGCCCGCGCGGTGGTGGAGCCTCACCGTCTATGATGCGCAGGGCTATCTGATCGCCGATCCGAGCGGCATCCACTCGCTCGAAAGCGCGGCGGTGGCGCCGGGCTCGCGCTGGGACGCGACGCTCGCGCCCGGCCGGGTCGCCGGCCATTGGTTGCCGAGCGGCGGCCTCGCCTATGTCGGGCTGACGCTGCGCACCTATCTGCCGGCGGGCCCGCTCACGCGCGCGCAATTGCCGAGCATCGTCCGCCAGGGTTGCGCATGAGGCGCTGGATCGATCCGCTGCTGCTCGGCGCGGCCTTCGCGCTCGTCGCGTGGCGGGTGACATTGGTCGAAACGCCGCGCGTGGTGATGGCGCGGGCGGTGAGCCGGCTGGGCGAGGGCCGGTTCAACCGCTTCGTCCATGCGCCGCTTGCCACCGCCGCGGCCCGCACGATCGTCCGCCCGAGCCCCGATCTCGCCTATTCGTCCTGCGCGTTCGATCTGCTGAAAGGGCCGCTGGTCGTCGCGGTGCCCCCGATGCCGTCGCCCTATTGGTCGCTGTCGGTGTTCGATGCGCATACCGACGTCGCCTATGTGCGCAACGGGGTTCAGGCGCGCGGCGGCCCGATCCGGATCGCGGTGGCGCTCGGCGGGCAGCGCGTGCCCGCCGGTGTACCGGTGGTTCGCGTCGGCGGCCGGCGCGGGGTCGCGCTGCTGCGCATCCTGGTCCAGGACCACACCCGCTTCGCGCCGATCGATGCGGCGCGCCACGGTGCGACCTGCGCGACAGGTTAGGTCAGGCGCGCGAGGTGGTGCCCCAATCGAACCAGCCGCGGCGTTCGCCCGCGGGATAGGCGGGGCGGGTGGCCATCGTAACGCGCGCCGGCCGGACCGCCGTTGCCGCGACGGGCGCCGTCTGCTGCGCCAGACGCGCATTCTCGCGCTCCAGTTCGGCATGGCGCGCGGTGGCCGCCGAGACGCGCGCGTCCGCATCCTTGCGCGTGGCCGCATGCGCCTCGCGTTCCGCGGCGTGCGCATCGCGCTCGGCAGCATAGCGCGCGCGCCACTTCTTGCCGCCGGGATGGCTCGCGAGTCCGAGGAACCAGCCGGCGACAAGCATCAGCGCGAGCACGGCGAACTGCGTGGGCGTGGAAAACAACGGCATCGAAATCCTCCTGTTACGGGAGGATAACGACCGACCGCCGCGACGGTTGCCGCCTCAATGCGCCTTGAACGCATCCGAGATCGAGCAGGCCGCCGGCCCGAGGATGACGACGAACAGCACGGGCAGGATGAACAGGATCAGCGGCACCGTCATGATCGCGGGCAGGCGCGCGGCCTTTTCCTCGGCGCGCATCATCCGCTCGTTGCGGAATTCGGCGGACAGCACGCGCAGCGCCGATGCAAGTGGCGTACCGTATTTCTCGGTCTGCACCATCGTCGTCACCACGCCCTTGATCGCATCGAGCTTCACGCGCGCGGCGAGATTCTCGAACGCCTGGCGCCGCTCGGTCAGGAAGCCCAGCTCGATCGCGGTGAGCGTAAATTCGTCGCCCAGTTCGGGATAGGCGCGGCCCAGTTCGCGCGAGACGCGGGCGAAAGCGGCATCCACCGTCAGACCCGCCTCGGCGCAGATCACCAGCAGGTCGAGCGCATCGGGCAGGCCCTTGCGGATCGCGGCGGTGCGCTTCTGGATCTTGTTGTTGAGGAAGAGATCGGGCGCCTTGTAGGCGAGGATGAAGCTGACCGCGGCGATGCCATAGCGTTTGAGCGGGCTGTACGTCGCGAAGGTGTCGGTGCCGTAGACGATGTAGAGCATCAGCCCGCCGAAGACGATCGGCAGCACCAGCCGGCCGAAGATCACCGCGACCGCCCATTCCTTCGACCGGATGCCGGCCTGCATCAACTTGGTCTGCGCCGCCTTCAACTGGCTGTCCTGCAGCACCTTCATCGACGTCAGCATGCCGCGCATCTTGTCGGCGGTGTCGTTGCGCTGGACGAGCTTGGCGCGGCGTTTGGTGGAGGCGGTGATGCCCGCCTTCAGCTGTTCGCGCCGGTCGTTCAGCGCCTTGACGCGCTTGGTCATCGGGTCGTGCACGGTGGTGACGGCATAGATCGCCATCATCACCGCGAACGCGCCCACGCCTGCGAGGATGGTCGCGATCCAGATCACGTCGAAGCCCAGGATCGTCGGGCCGGCGGTGGTTCCCATCATCCGATCCTCAAATCTCGAAGCTGATCATTTTGGCCATGATGAAGGCGCCGATCCCCATCCACAGCAGCCCGCCGCCGCCTGCGACCATCAGCCGCTGGTCGGTGAAGAAGGTCTGCATATAGGTGCCGTTAATCATCCAGATCATCACGAACACGATGAACGGCAGCGATCCGATGATATAGGCCGAGGCCTTGGATTCGGACGACATCGCCTTGATCTTCAGCTTCATCTGGCCGCGCATGCGCAACACATTGGCCAGGTTCGCGAGCGTTTCGGCCAGATTGCCGCCGGTCTCGCGCTGGATCGCGATCGTGATGACGAAGAACTGGAATTCGGGCGTGCCGAGCCGGTCCGCGGTATCCTGAAGGGCGGCGTCCATCGTCCGCCCGATCTTCATGCGATCGGATACCAGTCGGAATTCGACCCCCACCGGGCCGTTGATCTCGTGCCCGACCACGCCGATCGTCTCGCTGATCGGCAAACCCGAGCGCAGACCGCGCACGAGCAGTTCGATGGCGTCGGGGAATTTGGCGGTGAACTGCGCGATGCGCCGCTTGATGAAGAAGCCGACGACGAAATGCGGCAGCCCGACGCCCACCATCAGCCCGAGGAACAGCGCCAGCAGCAGCGGCAGGCCGACGACCTTCAGCACGATCAGCATGACGACGGCCAGCACCGCGGTCGCGATGCCATATTGGCCGACGGTCCAGGTCTTGCCGGTCATGGCCAGCCGCTTGGCGAGTTGCGCGGGGTTGGGCAGGATCCGGCCGAACGCCAGGTCCATCCGCGTGTTCTGCGCATTGGTGATGCGCCGCATCTGCGAATCGACCGCGAGCGCGCCCTCGACATGGCGACCGCGCACCGCGACCAGGCGCCGCGTCTGCGCGCGCGAGGCCGACGGACCGGAAAACGCCATGAACAGCAGGCCGATCATCATCAGCCCGCCCATCGCCACGAGCAGCAGCGGCATCATCGGCATCGCGAATCCTCCTGCACCGGGCGGGGCACGATCAGGCCTTCGCCCGCTTGGCCGGCAGCTTGAAGCTGAACTTGGCCATCAGCGACGTGTTCGCGGACGCATCCTTGCCGCCCTTGGCCGCCTTGCCGGGCCTGCCGCCGGGCTGAGCCGCCACGGCATCGTCGTCGCCCGACACGAGGCCGATCTGCGTTCCGAGATCGACGAGCGCGGCGACGGTCTTGGAGTTCTTGCCCGCTTCCACCAGCGGCTTGCCGAGCTTGGCCGCCTGCGCCGCCAGCTTCTGGTCGAACGGCACGACGAAATCGATCTTGCGCTCGATCGAGCCTTCGAAATCCTTGCGCGAGATTTCGAGCTGCGCACCGGGATGGACGCGGTTGGCGAGCACCAGCACGCGCGTCTGCGGTGCGTTCGATTTCATCCACGACAACAGGCGGATCGTGTCGCGCGCCGCTGCCAGCGTGAACTCGGTCACCACGACCGCGACGCCGGCATCGGCGGTCAGGTGCGGGTGCTGGACGAGCATGCCGCGCGGCAGATCGACGACGGTGCATTCGAACGCCGCGCGCATCTCCTCCTGCAACTGGTAGAAGGCGGCGCCATCGGTCATCAGCGGCGAATTGATCGGCGCCTCCGCCGACAGCACGGCGAGCTTTTCGGACGCCTTCACCATCGCGCGTTCGATGAACAGCCCGTCGATGCGGCTCGGATTCTCGATCGCGTCGGTCAGGCCCCGGCCGGGCTCGAGATCGAGCGCCAGCGCGCCGGTGCCGAAATGCACGTCGAGATCGAGCAACGCGGTCGCGCGCCCCTGTTTCTCGGCGAGCAGCCAGGCCAGCGACGTCGCGACGGTCGATGCGCCCACACCCCCGCGCGTGCCGATCACCACGACCGAGCAATGCGGCCGGTCGACCGCCGCTTCGGCATGTTTGGGCGCGTTCAGCATCGCATGCGCGTGGGCGAAGGCGTCGCGCAGCATATCGGGATGTAGCGGCTTGAGCAGATAATCCTGGATGCCGCTCGCCACGAGATCGCGGTAGAGCCGAACGTCGTTCACCTGGCCGCTGGCGATCACGACAGTGCCGGGCTCGCACACCTCGGCGAGCGCGTTGATGTCGTTCAGCGGATCGCCGGATTCGGCCAGATCGACGAAGAGGATCATCGGGCTGGCGGAGACCGACAGCGACTGGACGGCGTTGCGCAGGCCGCCCTTGTGGACCTTGTCCGCCGACCAGCCGAGTTCGATGGCGATCGGGCGGATCGCCTCGGCCGTGGTCTCGTCGCAGACATAGGCGGCGAACGGCTCGCGGGTGGAGGCGCTGGCGGGTTTCCAGGGTGCGTTCATCTCACTTGGTTCCCTTGGCGCCGGCGGCGATGCTCTTGCGGTAGGCGTCGATCGCGCGCCCGGCGACGGCGGGATCGGTCACCGCATCGCTGTCGCGGCCGTGGACGAGGTCTTCCGGACGGGCGACCATCGCGGCCAGGTTCTTGTTCGTCGCGCAGCCGTAATTGGACGAGGTGTTGCTATCGAATTCATGGCTCGCGTCGCGGCTCCAGTCGGCGCAGCCGGGCACGCCCGCGGCCATCCGGCTGACGATCACGCGCACGGTGCCGGGCGTGACGGGCGCGGGGCTCACCGGCGCGTCGTCCGAGAGGATCAGGCCGTAGCCTGCGACCACTGCCGCGACCTGCGCGCGTGCGCGCCGACCCTCGGCCGCCGGATCGTCGATCGCCACATGGTCGCCAAAGCCCAGATGCATCGTGTCCATCCATCCGCGCAGCCGCTGCTGCTCGCCCGAGGCGAGCGCGTCGCCGGCGGTGCCGACGTCCAGCGCATAGTCGTTGCGCGTCACCACGGGCTGGTGGACCGATTCGATCCCGCGATTCTGCGTGCCCATGCAGCCGCCGAGCAGCAGCGCGGGCGCCAGCGCGGCGAGGAGAAGCGATCGCGTCGTCATCGGGCGAAATCCTTGGGGCGAGACGGAAGGAAGGATGCGGGCGGCGGTCATTCGGAAAATCCCGGCGCCGGCAGCGGCTTGGCCGATTTCGCCAGGGGTTTGGCCTCGGGCTGGTCGCGGCGCGCGTCCGCAGCGGCGCTGCGGGCGGGTGGGGCAGGCACCACCGGAACGCTCGCCGCCGCACCGATCGTCGGGTTCGTCTCCATCGGCACCGCAGTCGGCACCGGACGCTGACCGCCGCGCGTGCCCTTCGCCAGATCGCCCATCAGCACGCGGCCGAGATCGGTCGGCGCCTTGTAGCCGTCGCTGGGCAGCGCGATGTCACGCTGATTGTTCACCGGCTTGACGAGATAGGGGGTGATGATGATGACCAGCTCGGTCTCGTTGCGCTGCCAGCTGTTCGACCGGAACAGCGCGCCGATGATCGGCAGGTCGCCGAGGCCCGGCGCCTTGTCGATCGAATTGTTGTGGGAATTGGAGAGCAGGCCCGAGATCATCATGCTCTGGCCGGAGCCCAGCTCGACCGTCGTTTCGGTGCGGCGTGTGGTGAGGCCCGGAACCCGCGTGCCGTTGAGCGTGACGGCGTTCGAATAGTCGAGCTGCGACACCTCGGGCTTCACGCGGAGCGAGATGCGGCCGTCGGACAGCACCGTCGGCGTATAGGAGAGGCCGACGCCATATTGCTTGTATTCGACCGACACCGCACCCAGCCCCTGTGCGATCGGGATCGGCACCTCGCCACCGGCGAGGAACGTGCCGGTTTCGCCCGACAGGGCGGTAAGATTGGGATTGGCGAGCGTCGTCACCTGACCCGTCGTTTCGCCCAGATCGATCGCGCCGAGCAGGTCGAGCCCAAGCAGATGACCCGCAAAACCGAACGTCGATCCCGTCGCGGCGGCGGTGATGACGCTTGTGCCCACGCTGCCGTTGGTGACTCCCGTGCCGAGCGGGCCGCCAGGCGAGAATTGGCTGCCGGCGGCGCGACCCTGCGCGATGCCGAACTTGAAGCCGCCCGTGCTGTCGGCCGAGGCGAGGTTGACGCCGACATTCTTGATGAACGACCGGCTGACCTCGGCGATGCGGACCTGCAGGTTCACCTGAAGCGGCGTCGCGGTCTTCAGCCGGGTGATGACCTTCACGGTATCGCCGACGAACGCCTGGACGAGGCGCTCCGCCTCCGCGGCGTCTTCGGGAGCGGCGACGGTGCCGGTCAGCAGGACGAGGCCGTTCATCGGCGTCGCCACCACATGCGCCTCGGGCATCGCGAGCCCCAGCATCTGGCCGATCGAATCGAAATTGTTGCCGACGCGCACGGTCGCCGAGAAGACCACGCCGCCGCCCTTCGCGGTCGCCGAGATCGTCGTCTCGCCGCCCTTCTTGCCGAAGACGTAGAGCTGCGTCGGCGAGCGGACCTGGACGTCGGCGATATTGTCGTCCGCCACGAACAGGTCGCTCATCGGCTGCGCGAGCGTGATGAGCCGGCCGCGCCCGGTGGCCACCTGCACGACGGCGGGCAGCGCGGTGGCGGCCATAGCGGCCGTCGCAGGGCGGCCGGGGGCGGCGGCCACGGGGCTCACCACCAGCGCGGCCGCGATCGGCAGGGCAAGGGGGATCAGGCGGTTGCGCATCTCAGTTCTTCCCCATGGCCGAAACGGCCTGCGTCGGAGCGACCGGCATCGGTGCGGTCGCCGTGGTGATGGTCATCGTCGTGCCCGCGGGCAGCGCGGCGCGGCGCGGCACCGACGGCGGCGCACCCGCACCGACCGCAACATCGGTCACGGAATTGCCGCGCGCGACATGGACGACGGGGCCGGTGTAGACCGGCGCCGCGCCGCCGACGGCTAGGCCAGGCGCCGCGTTGGTGATCCCGGTGGGGCCGCCGCCGAAGCTGCCGCCGGCCGATTTCGCCGGCACGCTGCTGCGCTGGAAGCGCGACACGTCGGCGCCCGTCGCGAAGGTCGGGTTGCCGGTCTGCGGCTGGCTCGCGAGCTGGAGCATCATCGCCTTTTCCGCGCGTGGATCGTTGCCGCTCGGCATCTTCACCGAGCCCGAGGCGATCGCCTCTTCGAGCTGGCTGGAATTGTCCGCGATCGAGCGCAGCGACAGCGAGAGCGAGCCGACCGTCTGCGCCACCGCGAGCTGCTCGGCGATCTTGGGCGTCGCCTCGACGGTGACCGTGCCGAAGGTGTGCACGACGGTCTTGCCGTCCTCGCCCACGGCGTTGTCGGTGCGCTGGTCGGTCGCGAGCACGCGGATGTTGCGCATGATCGTT
This sequence comes from Sphingomonas sp. GC_Shp_6, assembly GCF_026540835.1. Taxonomy (NCBI): domain Bacteria; kingdom Pseudomonadati; phylum Pseudomonadota; class Alphaproteobacteria; order Sphingomonadales; family Sphingomonadaceae; genus Sphingomonas; species Sphingomonas sp. GC_Shp_6. Next base: position 19,984 of record NZ_JALNUO010000018.1, read on the forward strand.
TCGGATACCTTCAGCGGCTGGCCGTCGCCGCCGCCGGGAACGGTCTGCGTCAGCACCAGATCGATCCGATCGCCGGGAAAGACGAAGCCCGCGACCGAAGTCTGCGCGGAAACGGGGAAGGTGACGGCGCGCATGCCCGGCCCCAGCGCCGCCGCCAGGAAGCCGCGATCGCCGGGCTTCACCAGCGCGCCCTGGGTCACCGGCTGGCCCGCGGTGATCGCGTTGCGCACCACGGTGCCCTGAAGCGATTTCAGGTCGGTCTTGTCGCGCAGGAAATAGGCGTTGTCGACCAGCTCCTTGGGCCAGGGCTGGAACTTCAGCGCGGTCGCATCGAGGATGGTGCCGACGGGCAGCGCGCGGGTGGCGACCAGCACCATCGGACCGTCGATCACCGGCGCGGCGACCACCGCACCCGCCTGCGGCGCGGCGCTGCCCGTCATCAGCGAGCGGGCCAGGAACGCGGTCGTTCCCGCGACGAACAGGGAGCCTGCCAGCAGAAGGACTTTGCGGCTATCCATGGTGAGTCGTGCCTTTCGGGCCGTTGCCGGTTGATCCGGTGTTAAGCATCACGCGAATTGATTAAGGATCGGTTCGCGCAGGGACATCAGCGCGGCAAAGGCGATCGCGACGCCATAGGGGATCTCCAGCAGACCCTCGCGCCGGCGCCAGCGCTGCTCGGTCAGCATCGCCAGCGTCAGCACGCCGCCTGCCAGCGACATGACGATCAGCATCGTCAGGAACACGCCCGCCGGCAGCCACAGCGCGAGCGCGGCGAGCAGCTTCACGTCGCCGCCGCCCATCCAGCCCATGTGGAAACAGGCGCAGAACACCGCGAAGACCACGGCGGCGAGCAGCAATTGCTCGGCGATGCCCGGCCACGGCGTCACGCCCAGCGCCCACCACCAGACCGGCGCGAGCAGCGCGACGGCGGCGTTCTTCCAGTTCGCGATCTCGCGGGTGCGCGCATCCTCGATGCCCACCCAGACGAGCAGCGCGCCGAGCACGAGCAGCAGCCAAACCTGTAGCGATTCCAAAGTCATCGGGTTTCGTCATAGACTTCAGGGCTTTCCAAATCGTAACCATGTGCCGATGCCCATCCCGCCCCGTTCCAACCGCGCGATCCCGCCCGGTGCGACCGTCTCGCACTGGGCGGCGGCGGACGGCTGGCCATTGCGGCGGATCGACTGGCCGGGCGACGGCCGTCGCGGCCGCGTGCTGTTCCAGGCGGGGCGGGGCGACATGTTCGAGAAATATCTCGAATATCTGGCGCATCTGCAGGCGCGGGGCTGGGCGGTGACCGCGTTCGACTGGCGCGGGCAGGGCGGATCGGGGCGCTTGGCCGCGGACCCGAACGTCGGCCATGCCCGCGATTTCGCGGCCTATGTCGCCGATGTTGCGGCGTTCTGGCGCGAATGGTCGGCGACAGAGGCGGGCCCGCGCGTGGCGATCGGCCATTCGATGGGCGGCCATCTCGTCCACCGCGCGCTGGTCGAAGGCGCGATCGATCCGCAGGCCGCGGTGCTCGTCGCGCCGATGCTCGGGCTGAAATCGCCGCTGGGCGCGCGTCTCGGCGGGTGGCTCGCGCGCGGCATCGCGGCGATCGGCGATCCCGCGCGCCCGGCGTGGAAGGCGAACGAGCGACCGGGTGCGCGGCTCTCGCGTCAGGCGCTGCTCACTCACGACGCCGCACGCTATGCCGACGAACTTCATTGGCACGCTGCACAGCCGTCGCTGCGGCTCGGGCCGCCGAGCTGGGGCTGGCTGGCGGCGGCGTTCGCCTCCACCGCGCGCGTCGCGGCCGATCCGCGGCTGGGCGCGGTCGACACGCCGGTGCTGATGCTGCTCGCCGATCGCGACGGTTTGGTGGATTCGGCCGCGGCGCTGCGGATCGCGGCGCGGATGCGCGATGCCGAGACGCTCCGCTTCGGTTCTGAATCCGCGCACGAGATCCTGCGCGAGGCCGATCCGGTGCGCGACCGCGCCATCGCCGCGATCGACGCCTTTCTCGATTCCCGCGCCCCCGCATGACCTATGACATCGCCATCGTCGGCGCGGGGATCGCGGGCGCCAGCCTCGCCGCCGCGATCGGCGCACGCGCCCGCGTGCTGCTGATCGAGGGCGAGGATGCGCCGGGCTATCACGCCACCGGCCGGTCCGCCGCCTTCTGGTCCGAAACCTATGGCGGCCCCGATATCCAGCCGCTCACCACCGCGTCGCGGGCCGCGTTGCAGGCGGGCGGTTTCCTCCAGCCGCTCGGTTCGCTCCATATCGGGCGGGCGCGGGACGCGGCTGCGATCGACGCCTTCCTCGCCGAGTTCGCGGACACGCCGGTCAGGCTGGAGCGAGTCGATCCGGCCGCGATCGTGCCGGGACTGCGACCCGAATGGACGCTCGGGGTGAGCGAGCCGAGCTGCGCCTATATCGACGTCGCCGCGCTCCATGCCGCCCACCTGGCGACTGCGCGCCGCGCCGGCGCCGTGCTGGCGACGCGCGCACCGTTCCACGCCGCCACGCGCGCGGGGGACCGGTGGACGATCGAAACCGGCGCAGGTATTTTCCAGGCGCGCGTTCTGGTCGATGCGGGGGGTGCCTGGGCGGACGTGGTGGCACGCGCCGCGGGCGTCGACCCGATCGGCATCCGCGCCTATCGCCGCACCGTCGTGCAGTTGCGCACCGATCCGCCCGCGCCTGCCGGGCTGCCGCACGTCGCCGATATCGCCGGCCGCTTCTATTTCAAGCCCGAGCCCGGCGGCCGGCTATGGCTCAGCCCGCACGACGAGGCGCCCACCGACCCGTGCGACGCCGCGCCCGAGGAAATCGACGTGGCAACCGCGATCGACCGTTTCGAGCATGTGGTCGACTGGCGGGCAGCGGCGGTCGAGCGGCGCTGGGCGGGCTTGCGCAGCTTCGCGCCCGATCGGCGGCCCGTCTATGGCTTCGATGCGCGGGTGCCCGGCTTCTTCTGGTGTGCGGGGCAGGGCGGCTTCGGCATCCAGACCGCACCCGCCGCGGCGTCGCTTGCGGCCAGCCTGTTGCTGGGTGAGGATGTGGCGGTTCCCGTCGATCCGGCGCGCTACGCACCGGGCCGGTTCGGGCGTTAGAACGGGATGACGTCAGGTTGATCGAACCCCTCATCCGTTCGTGCCGAGCCTGTCGAAGCACGCTTCTCGCAGGCGTGCCTTCCTCCGTGGGCGTGCCTTCGCATTCCGGACAGGCCCTTCGACAAGCTCAGGGCGAACGGGTCGAGGGATCGCCGCCCAAGTCTAGCCGCGCCGGGCCGCCATCACCGCGGCGTCGCTCGCGAGTTTGTCGCAGCGTTCGTTGTCGGGGTGGCCGGCATGGCCCTTCACCCATTGCCAATCGATCCGGTGCGGCGCGGCGGCGGCGAGCAGCGCCTGCCATAGTTCGGCGTTCTTCACCGGCTTGCGATCGGCGGTCTTCCAGCCGTTCTTCTGCCAGCCCTTGATCCACTTGGTCAGGCCATCCATCACATAGCGGCTGTCGGTCGACAGCGTCACCGCGCAGGGGCGTTTCAGCGCCTTCAGCGCCTCGATCGCGGCGGTCAGCTCCATGCGGTTGTTGGTGGTCAGCGCCTCGCCACCCGACAATTCCTTCTCGGTTTCGCCCGCGCGGATCAGCGCGCCCCAGCCACCGGGGCCGGGATTGCCCTTGCACGCGCCATCGGTGGCGATCTGGACGGGAGTCATGCGAACAAATTCCGACTTTGGTAGGATCGAAGCCGCCGCCAATAGGCCAGCGGGTCCTTGCGTGTCACCAGCGCATCGGCCGGCGTGTTGAGCCAGTCCCAGGCGCGCGTCAGCAGGAAACGCAGGCACGCGCCCTGCGCCAGCACGGGCAACGCCGCGCGCTCGGCATCGGACAGGGGAAAGCGCGTCTCGTACCCCGCGACCAGCGCGTTGCCGACGGCCGCGTCATAGCCCTCTCCCCGCGCATCGAACGCCCAGGCGGTGTGCATCACCGCCAGATCATAGGCGCGGATGTCGGTGCAGGCGAAATAGAAATCGATCAGCCCGGTCACCCGGTCGCCGAGCATCAGCACATTGTCGGGAAAGAGGTCCGAATGGATCGCGGCAACGGGCAGGTCGCGCGGCCACGCCGCCAGCACCGCGTCGAGCGCCTCGGCCACGCGGTCGTGGAAACCGGCCTCGATCACGTCGATGGCGCGGCCGCATTGCGCGAGCATCGTGCGCCACCGATCCGCGCCCAGCGGGTTGGCGCGGGTCTGCGCGAAGCCCGCGAGGCTCGCATGGAGCTGCCCGAGCGCGGCGCCCGCGGCATGCGCCTGCGCGGGCGTGGGGTGCGATACGGAGACGCCGTTCAGGAACTCGATCAGGCAGGCGGGCCGCCCTCCCAGCGCCTGGATCGCGGCGCCGCCCCGATCGGGCAGCGCGCGCGGCACCGGATTGCCGTCGGCCGCGAGGTGATCGAGCAGCGCGAGGAAGAAGGGCAGGTCGGCCGTCTCGGTGCGCTCCTCGTAGAGCGTCAGGATGAAGCGGCCGGCATCGGTGTCGACCAGATAGTTGCTGTTCTGGACGCCCTCGGCGATGCCCTTGGCCGAGACGAGCGCGCCATGATCGTAGCGTTCGAGAAAACGCGTCAGCGCTTCCGCCGACACCTGCGTGTATACCGCCATCGTTGTTCAGCCGATCGCTTCGAGGCTGCGCGGCAGCTTGAACGCGATCGTCTCGCGCGCCGTTTCCAGCTCGTGCTCCGTGATCTGGAACCGCGTCGCGAGCCGGTCGACCAGTTCGCGGACGAGCAGCTCGGGCGCCGACGCACCCGCAGTGATGCCGAGCGTCGCCACGCCCTCGAGAAAGTCCCAGTCCAGATCGTCCGCGCGCTCGATCAGCGCCGCGCGCACCCCTGCACGCGCCGCCACTTCGACGAGGCGCACCGAGTTGGACGAATTGGGTGCCCCGATCACGAGCATCGCGTCGCATTCCTCCGCCATCGCCTTCACCGCCGCCTGGCGGTTCGACGTGGCGTAGCAGATATCCTCGCCGCGCGGGCTTGCGACGTCGGGAAAGCGCGCGCGGATCGCCGCGACGATCGCCGCGGTGTCGTCCACCGACAGCGTGGTCTGGGTGAGAAAGGCGAGCATTGCCGGGTCGGCGGGCGCGAGTGCCGCGACATCGGCCTCGCTTTCCACCAATGTCATCGTGCCCGGCGGCACCTGGCCGAGCGTGCCGATCACCTCGGGATGGCCGGCATGGCCGATGAAGAGGATGTGCCGCCCCGCCGCGACCAGCCGTTCGGCCTGGCGGTGCACCTTCGACACCAGCGGGCAGGTGGCGTCGAGCCAGTCCAGCCCGCGCCCGTCCGCCTCCGCCGGCACCGTCTTGGGCACCCCGTGCGCCGAGAAGACGACTGGCGCGCCGTCGGGCACCTCCGACAGATCCTCGACGAACACCGCGCCCTTCGCCTTCAGCGCATCGACCACGAAGCGATTGTGGACGATCTCGTGCCGCACATAGACCGGCGCGCCATGTTTTGCGATCGCCAGCTCCACGATCTGGATCGCCCGATCGACGCCGGCACAGAAGCCGCGCGGGGCGGCGATGGTCAACGCGAGCGGAGGCTTGGCGATTATCATGACAATTTCGCCATCTACGCGATTGCCGGGCCGCGCGGAAGAGGACGGGCGCGCGATCGCCGCAGCGATCATGGCCATGGGATCACGGGTTCGCTTGCACGCGGCGGAGCCGGTTTCTATGCTCCGCCACCAGTGAGGCACGCGCAGATTCATGCCGGCCGCCGTTTCGAGAAGGTGCGCGTACCCGTGAAAGCCTCCAAATCCGTCCCGATCGCCGTCGCTACCGCGGCCCTGCTGCTTGGCGGCTGTGCCCGCCATCATGGCGATATCGACGAAACCGGCGGCATCACCGCGGTGCGCTCGGCCTGCCCGATCGTCGGCCTGCCCGCCAACACGGGCGACGTGACGCTGTTCGATCCGGCCACCAGCCGCGATTCGACCGCCATCGACCTGGTCGCGACGATGACCAACCTGCGCTCGACCTGCGACGATACGACCGACCAGATCGGCACCACCGTCACCTTCGACGTCGACGCTCGCCGCACGCATGCCGAGGGCGCGCGCGACGTGACCTTGCCCTATTTCATCACCGTGGTGCGCGGCGGCAACGTCGTGGTCGCCAAGCGCGTCGGCGCGGTGGCGCTGCATTTCGACGCCGGCCAGCCGCGCGCGCATACGACCGGCACCGCCTCGAGCGCGGTGTCGCGCGCCGCCGCCACCTTGCCCGAGGCGGTGCGCGAGAAGCTGACGCGCAAGCGCAAGGCGGGCGACGCCGATGCCGCGATCGACCCGCTGACCCAGCCGGACATCCGCAAGGCGGTGGCCAGTGCCACGTTCGAGGCGCTCGTCGGCTTCCAGCTCACCGACGACCAGTTGAAGTACAACGCCACACGATAGATTCGCACGCCAAGCCGCGTTGACACCCCCGCGCGCACGCGGCAGAGATCGGGGTGTCGATGCCGGGCGACCGGCATGTCACGCGCGGGAGAGCATCCCGGGTCCTTTCAGGGCCCAAGGCTTCGAAGGCCAGGGATCGCCGAAGGAGCAACCACCCCGGAATCTCTCAGGCAGCAGGGACCGCGCGGGGCCATGACACTCTGGAAAGCGCGGGCCGACGGTCCGCCACCGAAGGGGTAAGCCGGCCGCCGCCCGCGCGGACATGCCGGTCAAAGCTCTCAGGTTCCCGTGACAGAGGGGGTTCGAACCGACGTGGGGCAGCACCCCGCCGAGGCCGCGCCTTCGACGGAGACCGTGCATGAGCAGTTCGACCATCATCGACCATGCGGACGACTATGTCGCCCCCGCCGCTGAGCCACTGCCGCTCGACGCCTGGCACCGGGCGCATGGCGCGCGGATGGTGGAATTCGCCGGCTATCAGATGCCGATCCAGTATGACGGCATCATGGCCGAGCATCTGTGGACGCGTGAGCAGGCCGGCCTGTTCGACGTCAGCCATATGGGCCAGCTCCGCTTCACGGGTGCCGGCACCGACGCCGCGCTCGAGACGTTGCTGCCCGCCGATATCGCCGGCCTGCCGATGCACCGCGCGCGCTATTCGCTGTTGCTGGCCGACGATGGCGGCATCCTCGACGACCTGATGCTGACGCGGATCGCGCCCGACGACGTGTATATGGTCGTGAACGGCGCCACCAAATATGATGACATCGCGCATATCCTCGCCGCGCTGCCCGACGACGTGACGCTGAACCTGATGGAGGATCACGCGCTGCTCGCGGTGCAGGGGCCGAAGGCGGTTGCGGCGCTCGACCGGCTGGTGCCGGGCGTCGCGGCGATGGTGTTCATGCAGGGGCAGGCATTCACCTGGGAAGGCGCCGATCTCTGGATCAGCCGTTCGGGCTATACCGGCGAGGACGGGTGCGAGATTTCGGTGCCTGCCGCGATGGTCGAGCGGCTGACCGACGCGCTGCTCGCCCAGGCGGAGGTGAAGCCGATCGGCCTCGGCGCGCGCGATTCGCTCCGGCTCGAGGCGGGTTTGCCGCTCTATGGCCATGACCTCGATGCCGAAACGACGCCGGTGATGGCCGATCTGGGCTTTGCGCTGTCGAAGCGCCGCCGCGAGGAGGCGAATTTCCCCGGTGCCGCGCGCATCCTGGCCGAACGCACCGCGGGGCCCGCGGTCAAGCGCGTCGGCCTGATGGTCGAGGGGAGACAGCCGGTGCGCGAGGGTGCGAGCGTGATCGACGACTCGAACACGCCCGTAGGCCGGGTCACCAGCGGCGGCTTCGCGCCCAGCGTCGGTGCGGCGATCGCGATGGCCTATGTCCCGCTCGCCGATGCGGTGCCCGGCACCGCCGTGCGCCTCTATCAGCGCGGCAAGGTCCATCACGCGACCGTGGCCGCGATGCCCTTCGTTCCCCACCGCTATGTCCGTGCAGGAGGAAAATGACATGAGCCGTTATTTCACCGAAGATCATGAATGGGTCGATGTCGACGGCGATGTCGGCACCGTAGGGATCAGCGATTATGCGCAGAGCCAGCTGGGCGACATCGTGTTCGTCGACGTGCCCGAGGACGGCAAGCGGCTGACCAAGGGCGACGAGGCCGCGGTGGTCGAATCGGTCAAGGCCGCATCCGACGTCTATTCGCCGGTGTCGGGCAACGTGATCGAGGGCAATCCCGCGCTCGCCGACGAGCCTGCGCTGGTGAACAGCGATGCCGAGGCGGAGGGCTGGTTCTTCAAGATCACGCTCAGCGATCCGTCCGAGCTGGAAGAGCTGATGGACGAGGCCGCCTACGAGGCGTTCGTCGCCAAGCTGTAATCCCTACCGGATCACCCTTGCCCTTCCGGCGCTTGGCGCCTCCCTTCCTCTCTGGATGCGAGAGGGAAGGGGCACGCCGCCGCAGGCGGTGGGAAGGGTGAGGGCGATGGAGAAATGAATTGCGCTACCTGCCGCTTACCCCGTCCGACCGCCAGGAGATGCTCGGCGTCATCGGCGCCGCCACGATCGACGCGCTGTTCGCCGACGTGCCCGAAGCCGCACGGCTCGCCGGGCCGATCGAGGGCCTGCCGGACCATGCCTCCGAACTGAGCGTCGAGCGGCACATGACCGCGCTCGCGCGGCGGAACACCGTCGCCGGCGAGGTGCCGTTCTTCCTCGGCTGCGGCGCGTATCGGCATCATGTGCCCGCCAGCGTCGATCACCTGATCCAGCGTGGCGAATTCCTCACCGCCTACACGCCCTATCAGCCCGAGATCGCGCAGGGCACGCTGCAGATGCTCTTCGAATTCCAGACGCAGGTGGCTCGGCTGCTCGGCACCGACGTGGCCAACGCGTCGATGTATGACGGATCGACCGCCTGCTGGGAAGCGGTCGGCATGGCGCGGCGGATAACCAAGCGCGGCAAGGCGATCCTGTCGTCGGGGCTGCACCCGCATTATGTCTCGGTCGCCAAAACGATGGCGAAGTACACCGGCGACGTGCTGGAAACGTCCACGCCGACGCTGTCCGCCGACACCGATATCGACGCGCTGATCGCCGCGGTCGACGGCGAGACGAGCTGCGTGGTGGTGCAATATCCCGATATCCTGGGCCGCATCGCCGATCTGACGCCGCTGGCCGAGGCCTGCCATGCGCACAAGGCGCTGCTGATCGCGGTGGTGACCGAGCCGGTCGCGATGGGTGCGATCCGTGCGCCCGGCGAGATGGATGCGGACATCGTCGTCGGCGAGGGCCAGTCGCTCGGCGTCGGGCTCCAGTTCGGCGGCCCCTATGTCGGGCTGTTCGGCTGCAAGGAGAAATATGTCCGCCAGATGCCGGGGCGGCTGTGCGGCGAGACGGTGGACGCCGATGGCCGGCGCGGCTTCGTGCTGACGCTGTCGACGCGCGAGCAGCATATCCGCCGCGAAAAGGCGACGAGCAACATCTGCACCAACAGCGGGCTCTGCGCGCTCGCCTTCTCGATCCACATGACGCTGCTGGGCGAGGCGGGGCTGCGACGGATGGCGGGGCTCAACCATGCCGGCGCCGTCCACGCCGCGCGGCGTCTTGCGCAGGTGCCGGGGGTGAGCGTGATGAACGATACCTTCTTCAACGAATTCACGCTGGTGCTGCCGCGCGAGGCGCGCCCGGTGGTGCGCACGCTGGCCGACCGCGGCATCCTGGCCGGCGTGTCGCTCGGCCGGCTCTATCCCGGCATCGACTCGCTCGCGGGCGGGCTGGTGGTCGCGGTGACGGAGACGACCACCGCGGAGGATGTCGAGGCACTGGCGACCGCATTGGAGGAGACCCTGGCATGAGCATCAATCCGAGCGGCTGGCGCCCCGAGATGACGCCCGAGCGGCGCGCGCCCGTGCAGAGCTTCACCGGCAACAAGGCGCTGATGCTGGAGGAGCCGCTGATCTTCGAGATCGGCGACACGAAGACGACGGGCGTCGATTTCGCCGAAGGCGATGTCGCGCACGATCGGCTGGGCGACCTGACGCGCAAGGCGCCGATCGGCCTGCCGGGCCTCTCCGAGCCCGAGACGGTGCGCCATTATACGCGGCTCAGCCGCCAGAATTACGCGATCGACCTGGGGCTCTTCCCGCTGGGATCGTGCACGATGAAGCACAATCCGCGGCTGAACGAGAAGATGGCGCGGCTGCCGGGCTTTGCCGACGTGCATCCGCTGCAGCCGGTCGATACGGTGCAGGGCGCGCTGGCGGTCATCAACGAACTGGCGGTGTGGCTGATCCGGCTGACCGGCATGTACGGCGTCGCGATGAGCCCCAAGGCGGGCGCGCATGGCGAGCTGTGCGGCATGCTGTGCATCAAGGCGGCGCTGGAAAAGCGCGGCGAGGGGCACCGCAAGGTCGTGCTGGTGCCCGAATCCGCGCACGGCACCAACCCCGCGACCGCCGCCTTCGCCGGCTTCACCGTGGAGGACATTCCCGCCACCGCCGACGGCCGCGTGGACACTGCGGCACTGAAGGCGCGGCTGGGGCCGGACGTCGCCGCGGTGATGATTACCAACCCCAACACCTGTGGCCTGTTCGAACGCGATCTGAAGGCGATCAGCGACGCGGTTCATGACGCGGGCGGCTATGTCTATTGCGACGGCGCGAACTTCAACGCGATCGTCGGCCGGGTACGCCCCGGCGACCTGGGCATCGATGCGATGCACATCAACCTGCACAAGACCTTCTCCACCCCGCATGGCGGCGGCGGCCCGGGGTCGGGGCCGGTGGTGCTGTCCGAAGCGCTCGCGCCGTTCGGCCCGCTGCCCTTCACCGCGCGCATGGCCGACGGCCACATCGCGCTGATCGAGGAAGAGACCGCGGGCGACGATCACCCCGACACGTTCGGGCGGATGACCGCGTTCCACGGCCAGATGGGCATGTTCACGCGCGCGCTCACCTATATCCTCAGCCACGGCGCCGATGGGCTGCGCCAGGTCGCCGAGGATGCGGTGCTCAACGCCAATTACATCCTGCGCTCGCTGGAGGACGCGCTGGATGCGCCCTTCGCCGGGGCGGGGCCGTGCATGCACGAGGCGATCTTCTCGGACGCGAACCTGGCCGAGGGCTTCTCGACGCTCGACGTGGCGAAGGGGCTGATCGACGAGGGCTTCCACCCGATGACGGTCTATTTCCCGCTGGTGGTGCACGGCGCGATGCTGGTGGAGCCGACCGAAACCGAGTCCAAGGCGGCGCTCGACCAGTTTATCGGCGCGCTGCGCAGCGTGGCGGAGCGCGCGAAGGCGGGCGACCAGGCGCTGAAATCCGCCCCCCACTTCGCCCCGCGCGCGCGGCTGGACGAGACGCTGGCGGCGCGCAAGCCGGTGCTGGTGTGGAAGGGGGAAGCGGGAGAAACGGCGGGGTAGTTGACGGCTTACGCCCAAACCACGCCGCACGGCGGCATCGCATCAGCACCCACTAGCGGACACGAGTGACAGGTCGTAACCTTCCATTATGGAGCAGCGTCGGCACGGTTGGTTGCGATCTCGAAGAGTGGATGACGGAGCGGCGTTAAATCCCGCCCGCCCCGTGCCGCCTCCTTTCCGCTCCGATAATGACTTGTATCAGTGGTGGATGTGGGGACGCGTCGCGATCCCGATGACAGTTCTGTGTTACGGTGCGCTCCGAAGCTTCGGTGTGCCGTTCGATTACACCCCGTTTGCGCTGCTTCCCGCGATAGTCTTTTACGCGGCATTGCGACTGTTGGCATGGCGGGATCGCAGAGCGGGTAAGCGGTTCAACCAGTATGACGCTGATGATCTATTCCGATAAGGTCAGCTTTATCGATCTGGCGGCCCATAGCGGACTATCAGCTTCCCACCAACTCCGGCTATTTGCGCCGCTCCCAAAAGCCGGCCTCGAAGCCCCCTTCCAGCGCTCCCACCCACACCCTTCCCATAACTGTATCGTCACGCTAATACACGCGGCACAGACGACGAGGGGGCTCTTCGATGAACACGCACGCGGTTACCGTCCATCAGGCGGGCAATCCGCTCGTCACTTATGCGATCACCGCCGTGGTGATCGCGGTGGTCATGGCGCTCCGGTGGCGGCGGATGCGCCGGGTGATGCCGTTGAAGCTCGAACGGCTGTGGATCGTGCCGGCGCTCTATCTCGTCATCGCCGTCGCGATGTTCGTGGTGGCGCCGCCGGTGGGGCCGGGCTGGCTCTTCTGCCTCGTCGCGCTGGTGCTGGGCGCGGCGCTCGGCTGGCAGCGCGGGCGGATGATGCGGATCGCGATCGATCCCGAGACCCACGCGCTGAACCAGGTGGGCTCGCCCGCGGCGATGCTGTTCCTTGTTGCGATCGTGCTGCTGCGCTCGGGCGCACGCGCGGCGATCGACAGCGGCGCGGGCACGATGCTCCACCTCAATACGCTGGCCGTCACCGATATGCTGGTGGCGCTGGCACTCGGCCTGTTCACCGCCACGCGGGTGGAAATGTATCTGCGCGGGCGGCGGATGCTGGAGGCGGCGCGGCGCGTCAGCTGAGGCCCTGCGAAGCCGCCTGCCGGGTTTCCTCGCGGCGGCGGACATGTTCGCGCCACACGATGTAGAGCCCGCTGCCGATGATGATCGGCGCCCCCGCCCAGGTGGCGGCGGGGGGCAGCGCGCCGAAGATCAGCCAGCCGAACAGCGTCGCCCAGAGCAGGCTGGAATAATCCATCGGCACGACGAGCGTGACGGGGCCGAGCTTCAGCGACCACGTCATGGCGATCTGCGCGCATCCGCCGAGTAACCCCACGCCCGCCAGGCACGCCCAGGCCGCCCGGTCGTGCGCCTGCGCGACCTGCGCATAGATCAGCCCCATCGGCACCAGCGACAGCGTGGAGAACCAGAACACCGTCGTCAGCGGCGCCTCCGTCCGCCCGATCCGCCGCAGCAGGATCGAGACCGCCGCGGTGCCCAGCGCCCCCGCCACCGCGCAGGCCGCGCCGGCGACGGGCACGTGCGCGCCGCCGGGCTGCGCCACCACCAGCACGCCGACAAAGCCCGTCGCCACCGCCACCCAGCGGTGCCAGCCGGTCGGCTCGCGCAGGATCAGCGCGCCGAGGATGGTCGCGAAGATCGGCACGCTGAACCCGATCGTGGTCGCCTCCGCCAGTGGCAGCGCCACGATGCCCGAAAAGGTGAACGCCATCGCGCTCAGCCCGACGATGGCGCGGCCGATATGCGCGGGAATCCGCTGCGTGGCGACCGATCGCAGCCCGGGCCCGCACGCGATCACGCTGCCCACCAGCAGCGCCGCGCCGAACTGGCGATAGAACAGGATCTCCGCCACGCTGGCGCCGTGGATCTGCGCCAGCTTGATGACCGCGTTCATCGCGGCGAAGAACACCACCGACACGAGCCGGAGCGCGATCGCGGGGAGCAGGCGGTCGGTGGCCATGCGCTCTCCTAGCCACGCCGCTGCACCCCGTCATCCCCTGCGCGGCCGAGGGTGACGGGCTGCCGGATTGCGGTTACAGCCCGCGGCCATGATAAAGCGCGCACTTCCCGTCACCCGCGAAGCGGATTTTTCCGCCTGGTATCAATCCGTCATCGCCGAGGCCGATCTGGCCGAGGAATCGGGCGTGCGCGGTTGCATGGTGATCCGCCCGTGGGGCTATGGCATCTGGGAGCGAATCCAGCGGCTGCTCGACGATCGGATCAAGGCGACGGGCCACGAGAATTGCTATTTCCCGCTCTTCATCCCGCTCTCCTATTTCGAGAAGGAGGCCGAGCATGTCGAGGGCTTCGCCAAGGAGATGGCGGTCGTCACGCATCACCGGCTGGTGAGCGACGGCAAGGGCGGGCTCGTTCCCGATCCGACCGCGAAGCTGGAGGAGCCGCTGGTCGTGCGGCCGACATCGGAGACGGTGATCGGCACGGCCTTCGCGCGCTGGGTGCAATCCTGGCGCGATTTGCCCGTGCTCATCAACCAATGGGCCAACGTCGTGCGCTGGGAGATGCGCACGCGGATGTTCCTGCGCACCACCGAATTCCTCTGGCAGGAGGGCCACACCGCGCACGCCAGCGCCGACGAGGCGCGCGCGGAGACGATGAACATCCTCGAACTCTATCGCAGCTTCGCCGAGGATTGCCTCGCGCTCCCCGTGATCGCGGGCGAGAAGCCGGAGAACGAGCGCTTCCCCGGCGCGGTCGCGACCTACAGTATCGAGGCGATGATGCAGGACGGCAAGGCGCTCCAGGCGGGCACCTCGCATTTCCTCGGCACCAATTTCGCGCACGCGCAAGGCATCCGCTTCCAGAACAAGGATGGCGAACTCGAATGTGCCAACACCACCAGTTGGGGCATGACGACGCGGATGATTGGCGCGGCGATCATGGTGCACGGTGACGACGACGGCATGCGCGTGCCGCCCGCCATCGCGCCGTGGCAGGTGGTGATCGTGCCGATGCTGCGCGATCAGCCGGAGGACGAGGCGATCGTCGCCTATTGCCGCGCCTTGCAGGTGGAACTGGCGAAGCAGTCCGCGCTCGGCGAGCCGGTGCGCGCGCTGCTCGACCTGAAGGCGTCCAAGGCCGCGACCAAGCGCTGGGGTTGGGTGAAGAAGGGCGCGCCGATCGTGATCGAGGTGGGCGGCCGCGACGTGGCGGGCGGCAACGTCTCGGTCATCCGCCGCGACCGGCTGTACCGCGAGGACGGCAAGCTCGACAGCACCGTCACCGCGCGCGAGGCATTCGTCGGCGCGGCGGGCGCCATGCTCGCGGAGATCCAGCAGGCGCTCCATGCCGAGGCGACCGCGCGGCTGTACGCCGCCATCGTGCCGGTCGCCGATTTCGCCGGGATCGCGGCGCATTTCGCCGAGGGCGTCGCCAATCCCGGCTGGGTCGACGTGGCATGGTCGAAGCCGACCGGCGCCGCGCTCGACGCGGTGGTCGAGCGGCTGAAGGCCCTCAAGCTCACGATCCGCAACGCCCCGACGGCGCAAGGCGCGATCGACGGCGTTTGCGTCTTCACCGGCGAGCCTGCCGTGGAACGCGTGCTGGTCGGGCGTTCCTACTGATCGGGGGTAATCGCGGGCATCTTCCCCTGCCGTACCCCGGCCTTCGCGGGGGAACGGCAGGGGTGCGATCGCATGGGAGGGTGACGCGGGCCCCCCGTGCGCCTATCTCCGGGCGATGCCCAAAATCAGAAACGCCGGCCTGCCCTCGCGCGAACAGATCCTCGACTTCATCGCGCAATCCGACACCCCCGCGGGCAAGCGCGAGATCGCCAAGGGCTTCGGGCTCAGCGCGCAGGACAAGATCGGCCTCAAGGCGCTGTTGAAGGACATGGCGGACGAGGGGCTGATCGACAGCGCCCCCGGTCGTGCCTTTCACAAGATGGGCGGGCTGCCCAAGGTGACGGTGCTGCGCATCGCCGATGTGGACGATGGCGGCAACGTCTGGGCGGTGCCCGAGAACTGGCAGGCGGACGGCGTGCCGGTGCCGCGGCTTCGCGTGCGCGAACGGCGCAAAGGCGCGCTCGGCATCGGCGAGCGCGTGCTGGCGCGCACCGAAGAGGCGGGCCAAGGCTGGATCGCGCACCCGATGAAGGTGCTGGCGCCCGCGTCCGAACAGGTGCTGGGCGTGCTGCGCGAAGAGGCCGGGCGGATGTGGCTGACGGGCGTGGACAAGAAGGAGCGGCGCGAGTTCGGCGTGTCCGATGCCGGAAATGCGCGCGCGGGCGATCTGGTGCTCGCCGAGAAGACCGGGCGGCCGCCGCGGATTACGGTGCGCGTCGTGCAGGTGCTGGGCGATCCCTTTGCGCCGCGCAGCTTTTCGCTGATCGCGATTCACAAGCTGGGCATTCCGGACGTGTTTCCGCCTGAGGCGCTGGACGAGGCGCGGGCGGTGTCCGCGACGCCGTTGGGCGACGACCGCGAGGATCTGCGCGACCTCCCGATCGTCGCGATCGATCCGGTCGATGCGCGCGATCACGACGATGCGGTGTGGGCCGCGCCCGACGACGACCCCGCCAATGCCGGCGGGTGGAAGGCGATCGTCGCCATCGCCGATGTCAGCTTCTACGTCCGGCCGGGCTCGGCGATCGACAAGGAGGCGCGGCGCCGCGGCAATTCGGTGTATTTCCCCGATCGCGTCGTGCCGATGCTGCCCGAGATCCTCTCCGCGGACACGTGTTCGCTGAAGCACGGCGTCGATCGCGCGGCGCTCGCCTGCCACCTGACGATCGCGGCCGACGGCAGCCTGAAGGATCACCGCTTCACCCGCGCGGTGGTGCGGCTGGCGGCGAACCTGGCCTATGAAGAGGCGCAGGCGATCGCCGACACCGGGTTCTTGGGCGGCGAGCGCACGGATCTGAACGCACCCCTGTCGCATCTCTGGGACTGCTGGCATGCGCTGGCCAAGGCCCGCGACGCACGCGAGCCGCTCGAGCTCGATCTGCCCGAACGCCGCGTGGTGCTCGACGAGACCGGCCGGATCATGTCGGTGGCGCCGCGCGAGCGGCTCGACGCACACCGGCTGATCGAGGATTACATGATCGCCGCCAACGTCGCCGCCGCCAAGGCGCTGGAGCGCAAGAAGGCGCCGGTGATGTACCGCGACCACGAGCCGCCCAGCCGCGAAAAGCTGGTCGCGCTGAAGGATTATCTCGAGACGTTCGGCGTGAACTTCGCGCTGGGGCAGGTGGTGCGGCCGAAGACGTTCAACCACATCCTCGAGCGCGTGGGCGATGCCGATTTCCGGCCGCAGGTGATGGAGCAGGTGCTGCGCACCCAGACCCAGGCCTATTATGCGCCCGCCAATCACGGCCATTTCGGGCTGGCTTTGGGCAGTTACGCGCATTTCACCTCGCCGATCCGGCGTTATGCCGATCTGCTCGTCCACCGTTCGCTGGTTGCGGCCTACGGTATCGGGCCAGGCGGCCTGTCGCCGGCCGAAGCCGAGCGGATGGAGGCGATCGGCCAGTCGATCAGCCAGTTCGAGCGCCGCGCGATGGAGGCCGAGCGCGACACGATCGACCGCTATGTCGCCGCCTTCCTGGCCGAACGCGTCGGGCAGGTGATGGACGTGCGGATCACCGGCGTTACCAATTTCG
Organism: Sphingomonas sp. GC_Shp_6; assembly: GCF_026540835.1. Classification (NCBI taxonomy): domain Bacteria; kingdom Pseudomonadati; phylum Pseudomonadota; class Alphaproteobacteria; order Sphingomonadales; family Sphingomonadaceae; genus Sphingomonas; species Sphingomonas sp. GC_Shp_6. The sequence goes on from NZ_JALNUO010000018.1 coordinate 37,041, forward strand.
GCTTCTTCGCGACGGTCGAGGGGATCGGTGGCGACGGGCTGATGCCGGTGCGCGATCTGGGCGGCGATTATTTCCGCTTCGACGAGGCCGCACGCACCCTGACCGGCGAACATGGCGGCGAGCAGTTCGCGCTCGGCCAGCGGTTGCAGTTGCGGTTGGCGGAGGCGAACCCGGTATCGGGCGCGCTGCGCTTCGAGATGCCGGAAGGGAAGGGCGCTGCCCCGGCCGCCGGCCGCAAGCCGCCGCGCGAGATCAAGCGGCGCGGTCGCCCCGCGAACATCCGCCACCAGGGTCGGAAGCGCTGAGCCGCTGTCCTGCACGGCAAGATAGTGGCGTGCGGAGTGCGTTCGGCTCCCCGAGCTCCTGTTCCCGGCGAAGGTCGGGGCCCAGTCGGGGGAGGTTGGTAATGACGCGCTGTCCCGCATCACCCGGACGTTCCAACTGGGCCCCGGCCTTCGCCGGGGAACATATAGAACACCCACTCCCGGTCGCTAGATCTTCACCCCGCGGTGAACGTCAGCCCCGCCTTCGCCGCCAGCCGGTCGCGCAGCGCCGTGCCCATCAGCGCCCCCGGCGTCCAGATCCCGCCTTCGCCGGCCACGTCCTGCACCAGGCACAAGGCGGCCTCCGCGATCATCCGGCTGGTGGAGCCATAGCCCGGATCGCGATTCCCCGTGACGACCGCGTCGATCCGCTCGCCGTCCGGCATCAGCGCGGCGAACAACAGGTCGTAATGGCCGGCGTCGCGTTCGGCCTTGGACGGGCCTTCGCCGGGCTTGGGCCCCTTGTCGCCCGCGAGCGGGTTGATCCGGGCGATCGCCTCCGCCGCGGCGCGGCCCATGTCGCCCAGCCCCGGCGCGATCATCATCTCGTCATAGACGAAATCGGCGCCATACGCCTGGCCGAGCAGGAAATTGGTCCGGTGGACGTTTTTGGTGTTGATCGGCGCCATGATGAACGGCGCGACCCAGGCGCAGAGCGTCGGATCATATTCGGGCAGCATTCCCATCGGCTGGCGAGGGCCGGCAAAGCCCGGCGTCAGCGCGAACGGGCTCGCCAGCAGCGCGACGATGCGCGGGTCGTGCGCCGCCGCCGCCAGCGTCGCCTTCAGGCTGGCCGCGGTGCCGCCTGAAAAGCCGCCCTGCATCTGCCGCACCCGGCCCTTCACGCGCGGGGCGGGCCGGCCGAACCGCGCCTTCGCCGCCTCCTGCACGCTCAGCACACCCAGATCGAACGGGATCGAATCGAAGCCGCAGGAAAACACGATTCGCGCGCCACTCGCCCGCGCCGTGTCGTGATGCGTATCGATCATCTGGCGCATCCAGGCGGGCTCGCCGCACAGATCGACATAGGCCGTCCCGGTCGCGGCACACGCAGCCACCAGCGCGGCGCCGTAGAGCTGATAGGGGCCGACGGTGGTGAGCACGACGCTCGTGCTTTCGCAAAGCCGTGTCAGCGCGGCGGCGTCGTCGGCATCGGCCGTCACCAGCGGGGTGTCGGCGGGCGCACCGATCAACTCGCGCACTTCCTCCAGCTTGGCGCGCGAGCGGCCCGCCATCGCCCAGCGCACGCCGTCCGGATAGGTGGTGGCGATATATTCCGCGACGAGCCGGCCGGTGAAGCCGGTGGCACCATAGACGATGATGTCGAACTCGCGGGCCATGTCCGTCTCCTCGCGGCCGTCCGGCGGATCAGGCGGCCTCGCTGAATTGTAGGCTCGCGAGCCGCGCGTACAAGCCGCTGCGTGCCATCAGCGCGCCGTGGTTGCCCTCTTCGATGATGCGGCCATGGTCCATCACCACGATCCGCTCGGCGGCGCGCACGGTGGCGAGCCGGTGCGCGATGACGAGCGTGGTGCGCGTGCGCATCAGCCGCTCCAGCGCCTCCTGCACCAGCCGTTCGCTTTCGGCATCGAGCGCGCTGGTGGCCTCGTCGAGCAACAGGATCGGCGCGTCGCGCAGCAGCGCACGGGCGATGGTGATGCGCTGACGCTGCCCGCCGGAAAGCCGCGCGCCGCCTTCGCCGAGGAACGTGTCGAGCCCGTCGGGCAGGCGGTGCAGGAACTCGGCGGCGTTGGCCGCCTCGGCCGCTGCCCAGAGTTCGTCGTCTCGCGCATCCCACCGGCCGTAGCGGAGATTGTCGCGTGCGCTGGCGCCGAAGATCACGGTTTCCTGTGGCACCATCGCGATCCGCGCACGAACGGCGGCGGGATCGGCATCGCGCAGATCGACGCCATCGAGCGTTACGCGGCCCGCATCCGGATCGTAGAAACGCTCGGCCAATTGGAACAGGGTCGTCTTGCCTGCGCCGGAGGGGCCGACCACCGCGACCGTCTCGCCCGGCCGCACCGCAAGGCTGAAGCCCTCCAGCGCCGCGACCTCCGGCCGGGTCGGATAGTGGAAGCGCACCTCCTCGAATGCGAGCGCGCCGATCGCCGGCACGGGCAACGCCACGCACTGCGCCGGGGCGGCGATCTCGGGCCGCTCCTCCAGCAGTTCGGCCAGCCGCCCCGCCGCGCCAGCGCCGCGCAACAGATCGCCATAGACTTCGGTCAGCGCGCCGAACGCGCCGGCGACGATGCCCCCGGTCAGCACGAACGCTGCGATCGAGCCGCCGGTGATCCGCCCCGCGGCGACGTCGATCGCGCCTTCCCACAACACCATCGTGATCGATCCGAACACGAGGCCGATGACGATGGCGGTCATCACCGCCCGCAACGCGATGCGGCTGCGCGCCGCCGCGAAGGTGGCGCTCACCGCGTCGGCGAAGCGGCGGGCCTCGCGCGGTTCCTGGCCGAACGCCTGCACGATCCGCATCGCGCCCAGCGTCTCGGTGGCGATCGCGCCGACATCGGCGATCCGGTCCTGCGAGGTGCGCGAATGGTTGCGTACGCGGCGGCCGAGCAATGTGATCGGCGCGATGATGAGCGGGATGCCCAGCATCAGCATGCCCGCCAGCTTGGGCGAGATCGCGAACAGATAGATCACCCCGCCGATCCCGGTGAAGCTGTTGCGCAGCGCGATCGACACGGTGCTGCCGACCACGCCCTCGATCAGCGCGGTGTCCGAAGTGAGGCGCGAGGCGATCTCGGACGGGCGGTTCTCCTCGAAGAAGCGCGGCGTGAGCGTGAGGAGATGCGCCTGAACCCGCGTGCGGATATCCGCCACGACCCGCTCGCCGAGCCACGACACGTAATAGAAGCGGATCGCGGTCGCGATGGCGAGCACGGCCACGATCATCAGCAGATAATGGAAGGAGGTCGCGACCGAGCCGGAGGCGCCCGGCCCGAAGCCGCGATCGATCACGCGCTTGAAGCCGTAGGGGATGCCGATGGTGGCCGCCGAGGTGGTGGCGAGCGCCGCGCCGGCAAACGCGATCTGCCGCGGATAGGCGCGCGCGGTGCGCCACACCATCGCGAGATCGCCGATGCGGCGGCGGCCCTTCGGTTCGACGAGCGGTGTGCGATCGGCCATGACACCGTGCCTAGCAGGGGCGGCAGGCGCGCTCAACTCCGCTGCCGAGCCGCGATGTTGCGCTGCACCATGATGCGCCTATAGGTGGAGGCAAGCGGCTTGAGCACCGGCCGCAGCGGAGAGAATCCTTGCTCTACGACATCTATGAAATGCAGCGGTCGATGCTGGCCGGCGCCAGCGCGATGGCGGATTATACTGCGGGCCTGCTCCAGAACCCGGCCAACCCGTTCGCCTATCTCGGCGGGGGCGCGGTGGTCGGTTCCGCACTCGAGGTGTTCGCGCATGCTTCGGCGCCGCGCGGCAAGCCGGCCTTCGGGCTCGACAGCACCGTGATCGATGGCCGTACCATTCCGGTGCGTGAGGAGATCGTGCTGCGCCGCCCGTTCGGCCAGCTCAAGCGCTTCGTGCGCGAGGGCGTCGAAGGCGGCCCGAAGCTGCTGATCGTCGCGCCGATGTCGGGCCATTACGCGACGCTGCTGCGCGGCACGGTGGAGCGGATGCTGACCGTCGCCGACGTCTACATCACCGATTGGCGCGATGCGAAGCGCGTGCCGCTTGCCGATGGCCGTTTCGATCTCGACGACTACATCGACTATCTGATCGCCTATCTGGAGGCGATCGGGCCGGGCGCGAACATGCTCGCGGTGTGCCAGCCGTCGGTGCCCTGCTATGCGGCGGTGGCGCTGATGAGCGCGGACGGGCATCCCTGTCTGCCCCGCACGCTGACGATGATGGGCGGCCCGATCGACACGCGCGAGGCCCCCACCGCGGTCAACACGCTGGCGACCGAACGGCCCTATGCCTGGTTCGAACAGAATGTCATCGCCACCGTGCCGTCCAGCTATGCGGGCGCTGGTCGCAAGGTCTATCCCGGCTTCCTGCAACTCGCCGGCTTCATGTCGATGAACCTCGGCAATCACATGAACTCGCATTGGGAGATGTTCAAACATCTCGTCCAGGGCGATGGCGAGGGCGCGGATACGACCAAGGATTTCTACGAGGAATATCGCTCGGTCTGCGACATGACCGCGGAATTCTACCTCCAGACGATCGATCTGGTGTTTCAGCGCCACGCGCTGCCGAACGGCACGATGACGCATCGTGGCCGCCCGGTGGATCCCGCGGCGATCACCGACGTCGGGCTGCTGGCGATCGAAGGTGAGCGCGACGATATCTCGGGACTGGGGCAGACCCGTTCGGCGCTGACGCTGGCGACTGCGTTGCCCGACGCCAAGAAGCGCTACTTCATGGCGCCGGGCGCGGGGCATTACGGCATCTTCAACGGCTCGAAATGGCGCAACACGATCGCGCCGATCGTGGAGGAATGGATCGCCGCGAACGCGTGAATTCGCCGCCCGGCCGATCTGGCCGGGCGGCGAGCCGATGGCTCATGCCAGGCTGTCGACCACGGCGTGGCTGCTGCTTTCGTCGGAACGGATCGTGCCGCCGAACAGCATCTTGACGCGCCCGCCGAGCGAGATGTCGGTTTCCCACAGTTCCGCGCTGTCGATGTCGAAGCGGAGCAGCGTGAGGTTGGGATCCTCCTTGCCGCCCGGAAACCAGGCCTCGACCTGCTTGTTCCAGAGCCGGTCGATCTGCGCGCGATCATTGTCGACCGCGACATTGCCGGCCATGCACGCGAAGAAGTCGTGACCCTTGCCGACGAACTGCGCCATCGCCTGACCGCCGCCCGCGATGCGGTTGTCCTTGCCCGAAAAGAAGAACAGCGTGTTGGGACGATCGTCGTCGATCTGCGCCGTCATCGGCTCGGAATGCTCGCCGTCCATCAGGCCGATCATCACGAACGGGCTGTCCTTCAGCTTGGCGATGAACTTCGCAGCGACTTCCTGCGGGGTATCCTTGTCGGCCATCGTCGGTCTCCTGGTTGGTTGCCGGGAGAACGGGCGGAGGCGGGGTTGGTTGCGCCGCCGAAATCAAGACGACGAACGACGAAGCCCCGGACGCCGAAACGCCCGGGCCCACGCAAGCCTCAGTTCACAGCACCTCGAACAGGCCGGCAGCGCCCATGCCGCCGCCGACGCACATCGTGACGACGACATATTTGGCGCCACGGCGCTTGCCCTCGATCAGCGCATGGCCGGTCATCCGCGCGCCGCTCATCCCGTAGGGATGGCCGATCGAGATCGCGCCGCCATTGACGTTCAGCAGCTCGTCGGGAATGCCGAGCTTGTCACGGCAATAGAGCACCTGGACAGCAAAGGCTTCGTTCAGCTCCCACAGGCCGATATCGTCCATCTTGAGGTCGAAGCGCTCGAGCAGCTTGGGAATCGCGAAGACCGGGCCGATGCCCATCTCGTCGGGAGCGGTGCCGGCGACCGCCATGCCGACATAGCGGCCGAGCGGGGTGAGGCCGCGTGCGGCGGCGACCTTTTCCTCCATCAGCACGGAGGCGGACGCGCCGTCGGAAAGCTGCGAGGCGTTGCCCGCGGTGATCGTGCCGCCCTCGATCACGGTCTTCAAGCCGCTCAGGCCCTCGATCGTGGTGTCGGCGCGGTTGCCCTCGTCCTTGGTGAGCGTCACTTCCTTGTGGGTGACCTCCTTGGTCTCCTTGTTCACGATGGCCATCGTCGCGGTGACGGGGACGATCTCGTCGTCGAACCGGCCCGCCGCCTGCGCCGCCGCGGTGCGCTGCTGCGACTGGAGACCATAGGCGTCCATCTGCTCGCGCGTGATGCCGTAGCGATCGGCCACGATCTCGGCTGTCTGGAGCATCGGCATGTAGATGTCCTTGTGCATCGCGACCAGCTCGGGATCGGGCGCGACGTTCATCCTGGGCGTCTGGACGAGGCTGATGCTGTCGACGCCGCCGCCGATCGCGACGTCCATCCGGTCGATCACGATCTCCTTGGCGGCGGTGGCGATCGCCATCAGCCCCGAGGCGCATTGGCGATCGAGCGACATGCCCGACACCGTCGTCGGCAGGCCGGCGCGCAGCAGCGCGGTGCGGGCGATGTTGTTCGCCTGGTGGCCCTGCTGGAGCGCGGCGCCGAACACCACGTCCTGCACCTCGGCGCCGTCGATCCCGGCGCGCTCCACCGCGGCCTTGATCGCATGGCTGGCGAGCGTGGGCGAGGGCAGGTTGTTGAACGCGCCGCGATAGGCGCGGCCGATGGGCGTGCGGGCGGTGGAGACGATGACGGCGGAACGCATGGCGGGTCCTCTCGGGCGAAGTTGACGAAGTTGGCACGCAAACGCGCGTGCGGGGATCGGTTCAGACGAAGATCAGGCTGATCCATTCGGCGATCAGCGCGGGCTTGGGCAGGCCGGCGATCTCGACGGTGAATTCCACCATCTGTTGCCACTGGCCCGGCCTTTTCTCGTCGAAGGACAAGAGCTTGAAGCGGCCGCGCACCTGCGAGCCGGAGCGTACGGGGTGAAGGAAGCGGACGCTGTTGCCGCCATAATTCACCCCCATCTTCACGCCCGCGAGCATCGGTGCGTCGGCCACTTTCGACGACAGCAGCGGCATCAACGACAGCGTGAGGAACCCATGCGCGATCGTGCCGCCGAAAGGGGTCTGCCCGGCGCGTTCGGGATCGACATGGATGAACTGGTGATCGCCCGTCGCCTCGGCGAAGGTGTCGATCATCGCCTGAGTCACCTCGACCCAGTCGGACACGGTTTCCTGTCCGATACGGTTCTGCATTTCCTCTGGGCTCAGATCGGCCACGGCATTCCCCTCGACGGCGCTTTGCGGCAAAGCGCTCGGATCGCTCTAGGCACCTTGCCGCCTCTATCGCAAGCCTCAACCGACCGGATCCTCCAAAATGGCCACCTCCCTTGTGTCAGACCCTCGCAAGACCATGGCGTCGCTGTATCGTGCAGCCGAACCCGATGTTCTAAAACCGCTGCTCGAGCGGGCCGCGCTCGACCCTGATTCGCGCGAGCGCGTGATGGGCCATGCGCTGGGGCTGCTGGCCGATCTGCGTGCCGCGCAGTCCAGGGGATGGGTCAACCAGTTCCTCCAGGAATATCGGCTGAATTCGTCCGAGGGCGTCGCGCTGCTCAGCCTCGCCGAGGCGTTCCTGCGCGTGCCCGATCCCGAGACCGCGGACCTGTTGATCGCCGACAAGCTGGGCGACGCGGACTGGCGCGCGCATGCGGGGCGTTCCAATTCGAAGCTCGTCAATTCGGCGACCTGGGGCCTCGTCGTCGGGCGCGTGCTGGTGGGAGAGGGCGCGCAGGGCCCCTTGCGCCGGCTGATCTCGCGCGCGGGCGAGCCGTTCGTGCGCCAGGCGGTGGGCGCGGCGATGAAGATGATGGGCGAGATCTTCGTGATGGGCCGCACTATCGACGAGGCGATGCGCCGGATGAAGCGCCCGGAAAACAAGGGCTTCACCGCCAGCTTCGACATGCTGGGCGAAGCTGCGCGGACCTATGACGATGCCGATCGCTATTTCCGCGCCTATGTCGGCGCGATCGATGCGGTGGGCAGCGATCCGGCGGCAGGCCATTCGGTGTCGGTGAAACTGTCGGCGCTCCACCCGCGCTACGAGGTGGCGCGGTGGAGCGAATGCGTGCCCGCGCTGACCGGCATGCTGGAGGCGCTGGCGGTGCAGGCCGCCGCCAAGGGGATCGCGCTCACCGTCGATGCGGAGGAATCCGAGCGGCTGGAGATGAGCCTCGACATCATCGGCGCGGTCGCCGCGCTGCCGGCGCTGAAGGGCTGGGACGGCTTCGGCATGGCGGTGCAGGCCTATGGCAAGCGCGCGCGGCCGGTGGTCGCCTGGGCCAACGGGCTCGACCGGGTGATGAACGTGCGGCTGGTGAAGGGCGCCTATTGGGACAGCGAGATCAAGCGTACCCAGGTGGAGGGCCTGGCCGATTATCCGCTGTTCACGCGCAAGGCGGCGACCGACGTGTCGTATCTGGCGGTGGCCAAGGACATGCTGGATGCGGAGAATATCCGCCCCGCCTTTGCCAGCCACAACGCGCTGACCGTCGCCACGATCATGGAATGGGCGGGCAATTCGCGCGATTTCGAGTTCCAGCGGCTGCACGGCATGGGTGACGGGCTGTACGAGCGGCTGGTGCGCGAGAATGGCTATCATTGCCGCGTCTATGCCCCGGTCGGCGGGCACCGCGATCTGCTCGCCTATCTCGTCCGCCGGCTGCTGGAGAATGGCGCCAATTCCAGCTTCGTCCACCAGTTGGCGGACGCGCGGCTGACCGAGGCGGAGATCCTCGCCGACCCCGTCGCGCGGATCGCCGCAGTGGGCGGCCAGCGCCATCCGAGCATCCCGCTGCCGGTGGATCTGTTCGGCGCGGGGCACCGCAATTCGGCGGGGCTCGACCTGAGCGACGTGGACACGCTGGCGCGCACGGTGCGCGCGGTGGCGCTGTTCCCCGGCGAAGGCCGGGGCCCAGTCGGGGGCGGTGCGTTGGCGGAGGACGGCGCGTCGTCGCGGGAGCCTTCCCAACTGGACCCCGGCCTTCGCCGGGGAACAGAAGAGGGGCTGGGAACGGAAGGAGCCGTCGCCAACGCCATCGCCCGCGCGCACGCGGCGTTCCCCGCATGGTCCGCCACGCCCGTCGACCAGCGCGCGGCATGTCTCGACCGGCTCGCCGACCTGCTGGAGGCGGATCGCGACGAACTCATGGCGATCTGTGTGGTGGAGGCGTTCAAGACCATCCCCGATGCGATCGGCGAGGTGCGCGAGGCCGCCGATTTCTGCCGCTATTATGCGAACGAGGCGCGCACGAAGCTGCACGCGGTCGAGCTGCCCGGGCCGACGGGCGAGCGCAACACGCTGCATCTGGACGGTCGCGGCGTCTGGGCGACGATCGCGCCGTGGAATTTTCCGCTCGCGATCTTCCTGGGGCAGACCGTGGCCGCGCTGGTGACGGGCAACAGCGTGGTGGCCAAGCCCGCGCCGCAAACCCCGGAAATCGCGGCCGCCGCGGTGCGGCTGGCGCACGAAGCGGGCATCCCGCGCGACGTGCTGGTGCTGGTGACCGGAGGCCCCGAGAGGGGCGCTGCGCTCACCCGCGATCCGCGGATCATGGGGGTGGCGTTCACCGGCTCCACCGCGACCGCGCGCCGGATCGCACGCACGCTGCTGGAGGACGATGCCCGGCCGATCGTGCCGCTGATCGCGGAGACGGGCGGGATCAACGCGATGATCGTCGATTCCACCGCGCTGCCCGAACAGGTGGTGGCGGACGTGATCGCGTCGTCGTTCCGCTCGGCGGGGCAGCGTTGTTCGGCGCTGCGGCTGCTGCTGGTGCAGGAGGATGTGGCGGACGGCGTGATCCGGATGCTGAGCGGCGCGATGGACACGCTGCGGCTGGGCGCGCCCGGCGATCCCGCGACCGATGTCGGCCCGGTGATCGACCGCGCCGCCTATGACCGGCTGATGGCCTATCGCGAATCGGTGCGCGACCGCTGGATCAAGACGCTCGACGCGCCCGCCGACGGGCTGTTCGTGCCGCCGACGCTGATCCGGCTCGACGCCGTAGAGGCGCTCGACCAGGAATGGTTCGGACCGCTGCTCCATGTCGCGACGTGGAAGGCGGGCGCGTTGTCCGAGACGATCGCGCGCGTGAACGCCAAGGGATACGGCCTCACCATGGGCCTGCACAGCCGCATCGCGCGCGCCGCCGAACTGGCCGAGGCCGAGGCGGCGGTGGGCAATCTGTACATCAACCGCTCGATGATCGGCGCGGTGGTCGGATCGCAGCCCTTCGGCGGCGAGGGGCTGTCGGGCACCGGGCCCAAGGCGGGCGGCCCGCATTACCTGTTCCGCTTCGTCTCCGAACGCGCGGTGTCGGTCGATACGACCAGCGCGGGCGGCAACGCGACCTTGCTCAGCCTGGACGAAGGAGGGATCTGACCCCCGTCACTCCAGGTTGCTGGTGCCCTCGCCGCCGTCCTGATCCACCGCCGACCGATCGGTGGAGGGGGGCAGCGGCGCGGTCGGGGCGGGGGTTTGCGCGACTGCGCGGCTGAGCGGCTCGAGCGAGGCATAGGGCATGATGAGCCCGCCCTCGGGCCGCGCGGTGAAACCCGTCTGCGTGGGGTAGGCCAGTTCGATGCCGTCGTCGTTCAGCCGGCGGACCAGCGCCACGCCCACCTTGTGGCGCATATCGTAATAATCCTGATAGGCGGCACTCGGCGAATCGAACTCGACGCCGAAATCATAGCTGGAATCGCCGAACGCGGCGAAGCCGGCGCGGACGAACTTGGCGCCGCAAGCCTCGACCACCTCCTTCACCAGCGCGGGCAGCCGCTCCATCGTGTCGATGCTGCTCCACTGGACGAGGCCGAGCGTGAAAGTGATGCGGCGATATTCGCGCTTGGTGTTGTTGAGGATCTCCTTGTCGAGCAGATGCTTGTTCGAGATGATCCGCTCCTCGCCGGTGGGCGCGCGGATGCGGGTGGATTTCAGCCCGATCGCCTCCACCGTGCCCGACGACTTGTCGTAGGTGATCGCATCGCCGCGGCGGAACGGCCGGTCGAAGATGATCGCCAGCGCCGCGAACAGATCGGCGAAGATGCCCTGCGCGGCGAGGCCGATCGCGATGCCGCCGACGCCCAGGCCCGCGACGAGCCCGGTGACGTTCACGCCCAGATTGTCGAGCACCACGATGAACGCGATCGCAAACAGCGCGAAGGTGACGAGCAAGCGAATCAGCCCCATCGCGCTCAGCAGCGCCTCGCCCGAATAATGTTCCGATTTGGTGCGATGCTCGATCGCGCCGAGGATGATCTCGCGCGCCCAGATCGCCGCCTGGAACACCGAGGCGACGGTTCACAGGAAGTTGATCGTGGTGTTCACCTCGCCCGGCGTGGCGGCGTATCCCGCGACGAGCTTGGCCGCGAGCATGACGATGAAGAAATTGTTGGTGCGCACGATCGCGCGACCGAACACGCTACCCCAGCCGGCGAGGCGGCGATCCTGCGCGCACAGCCGGTTGCCCAGCCGGCGCAGGACGTGCAGCGCGAACACGATCGCCGTGCCCGCACCGATGGCGATCAGGATCTGCAGCCAGTTGGTATGCAGCCATGCGGCGCTGGCGGCGAACAGCGACTCGATCTGGCCCTTCACGTCGACGGGCTGGATCAGCGGCGTATGCCGGGCGGCGGCCGCGGAGGAATTGGGCATGGTAACCTTCGTCAGGCGGCCTTTTCGAGTACGGCGCTGCCGCGTTCGAGAAAGGCGATGAGGCCGCGTTCGCTGCGGCTCAGATAGCGCCCGGCACGCGGCAGGCGCAGGGCGTCACGGAATTTCGCCTGCCCCTCTTTCACGAGCCCGATGAGCGTGGGGTGAACATAGCTTTTTCGCGCGATCGCGGCGGTGTTGCCGAGCTTCATCGTGACGGGTTCGAGCAAGGTCTTCAGGCTCAGGTCGTGTTCGGCCGAAGCGAGCGCCTCGAACGCCGTGACGCTGGCCGCCCAGGTGCGGAAATGCTTGGCGGTAAAATCCTCGCCGGTGGCCTTGCGGATATAGGCGTTGACGTCGCAGGACGTCACGGGGTGCGCGACGCCGGCATCGTCCAGCCAGGCGAACAGATGCTGTTCGGGCAGATCCTGGCATTTCTTCACGAAGCGCACGAGCGCCTTGTCGGTCATGGTCAACTGGCAGGTCTTGCCCGATTTGGCCTTGAATTCGAGCTTCAGCCGCGATCCCTTCAGATCAGCGTGACGCTTGCGCAGCGTCGTCGCGCCGAAACTGGCGTTCGCGTCGGCATAGGTCTCGTTGCCGACGCGGATATGGCTTTCGTCGAGCAGGCGAACGACGGCGGCGACGGCGCGGTCCTTGGTCAGCGCGCGTCCGGCGAGATCGGTCTCCACGTGCTTGCGCAACGCCGGCAGCGCATGGCCGAATTCGGCGCAGCGCTCGTATTTCGCTGCTTCCTGCGCCTCACGGAAATCATTGTGGTAGCGATATTGCTTGCGACCCTTGTCATCCCAGCCGACCGCCTGGATATGGCCGTTCGCCTTGGGGCAGAACCACGCGTCGACATAGGCGGGGGGCAGGCCGATCGCGTTCAGCCGGTCGATCTCCTCGCGGTCGGTGATCCGCTCGCCATGCCGGTCGAAATAGGCCCAGTGGCCGCGCAGCTTGCGGCGCGTGATGCCGGGTTTGGAATCGTCGCAATATACGATGCTCGCGGCCACGCGGTGCTCCTTCGGGTTGCCTGAAGAAATGCGTGCGCGCGCGCTTCGTTCCGGAACGCGGCGGCGGGGCGCGGGGTTGAGCGCTTCGAGCTGACCCCAAGGAGCATATCATGGCCGACCTGTCCGAAGCCCGCGTGCTGATCCTCGCCACCGACGGTTTCGAGAATGACGAACTGTTCAAGCCGCGCCAGGCGCTGCTCGATGCCGGCGCCAAGGTGACGCTCGCCTCGATCAAGACCGATCCCATCCAGGGCGAGAAGGCCGGCGAGAAGGCCGACAGCATCACGCCGGACATGACGCTCGATGCGGTCGATACCGACGATTACGACATGCTGCTGCTGCCGGGCGGCGTCTCCAACCCCGACACGATGCGGATGGAGGATCGCGCGGTCGAGATCATCCAGGAATTCGCCGAGGACGAGAAGATCGTCGCCGCGATCTGCCATGCGCCGTGGCTGCTGATCGAGGCCGATGTGGTCGACGGGCGCCGGATGACGAGCTGGCCGTCGGTGCGCACCGATCTGGAAAATGCCGGCGCCGAGGTCGTGGACGAGCAGGTGGTCGTCGATGGCAATTTCATCACCAGCCGCAAGCCCGACGACATCCCCGCCTTCAACCAGGCGATCATCGAGGCGCTGGAGGAAGAGCTGGCGGACGAAGAGGTGGATTGATCCGCGTCGCCCCGCGCCGGCCGAGCCAGGCCTGTGCGGGGCGCTCCACCCCATGGTGGAGCACGACGGATGCCGCCAGCACAAGCAGCAGGTACAGAGCGATCAGCGGCGCGCTCACCCGCGCGGCGTCGCTCACCGCCACCAGCTTGAACGATTTCCACAGCAGGAAGTGCGACAGATAGGTCGCATAGCTGATCGTACCCAGATAATGGACCGCCCGCCACCGCGGCGCGGGCGCCGCCGCCAGCACGAGGAGCGCAGCGGCGAGCGCAACGGGTGCGGCGAGCGTCTCGGGCGCGCCCATCGCCCAGACGGCCAGCGCAAACGCGGCGACGATGGCCGGGCCCGCGATCCGCATCGGACGCCGCAGCCACAGCGCGCACAGCAGCGTGCCCGCGCCGAATTCGGCGAGGCAGCGCACCACGCCGAACCGCGCGATATCGCTGCCGAGCGTCGGCATGGTGGCCATGGCCAGATGCAGCGCCATCAGCACGGCACCCGTGACGGCGAGGAGCAACCAGCTCGGCACGCGGCGCCAGTCCACCAGCATCGCGGAGAGCGGGAACAGGAGATAGGCGGCGAACTCCGCGCTGATCGACCAGGCCGGGTCGTTCCACGCCAGCGGATCGGACCATCCCCATGCCTGGACGAGCAGCAGGTGGCGCGGCAGCGCGGCGAAGGGAAAGGCCGGGTCGGCATGCCCCGCCAGCGCCAGCACCGCCGCCAGCGCGGCCGCATAGCCGAGCATCACCGCATGCAGCGGCCAGACGCGCGCGAACCGCTTGCGCAGGAACGGCAGCACGGCGCGCCAGCGCTCGGCATGCAGTCGCGGTCCCCAGCTGAGCGCCATGACGAAACCCGAAAGCAGGAAGAAGAAATCGACCGCCAGATAGCCCTTGCCGAGCACGGCGCGGACGGGTTCGGGCAGCCCGGCGACCGACAGGCGGATGTGGAAGAGCACCACGCCCCACGCCGCGATGCCACGGGCGCAAGTGAGCATCTGAAGTTCGGGCACGCGGCTCATGAGGGCAGGGGGTCGCCGGTCGCGCGCTGCATCGGCTGGAAGCGCGTGGCGCTGCGCTTGCGCGCGAGATAGGTGTCGAGCCCGATCTGCGCGCCGATCAGCATGTAGATGAACGGCTGGAAGGCGATCGCGATGAACCCCGCGCCCAGCAGATAGACGATCTGCGCGCTCTGCAGCGCGCCGGCGAGGGCCCTCGCCCAATCATCCTCGCCCGATCGATAGCGCCGCCGCAGCACCTCCATCCGGACGATGCCGACGAGATTGATGACCAGCCACAGCAGGAGGCCGGGATAGCCCTGTTCCCCCAGCATCTCGAAATAGGCGCTGTGATAGGCGCGCGCCTTGTCCATCTCGGTCTTGTCGACCGGTCCGCTCGCCTTGCCGCCGGTGTCGATCAGGTCGTAGCGGATATGGTTCTGGCGATAGGCCTCGAATCCGCCGCCGAACGGGTGAATCTTCGCGTAATCCCAGGTCCATTGCCACACCGCCAGCCGGGTGGAGGCGGATTCGTCGGCCTGATACGACTTGATCGTGTTCATCCGCTCGGTGAAGGCCGATGGCAGGAACGGCACCGCGCAGAGCGCCAACAGGACGAGCATCGCGACGTAGCGCGCCTTCTTCTTCACCGCACGGATCGACAGCACCGCCACCAGCACGATGCAGAGCAGCCCGGTGCGGGTCGAGGTGCCGATCGGGATCAGCAGGCACGCGAAGATCAGCGCGAGGCCATAGGCCTTCACCCGCCAGTCCGGGCGGAATACGGTGCCGTGCGTCATCAGCCACGCGATGATCGGGATGATCGCGATCGCGACGGTGGAGATCGTGCTGCCCTCGTAGAGGCCGCTGTTGTTGTCGACCATCAGGTTGAGCTGGCCATATCCGCCACCGCCGCTCGCCAGCGTCTTGATGCCGCCGACGATGATGATCGACGAGGCGGCGAGGATCATGAACAGCAGCAGCGCCTCGATCCGCAGCCGCGTGCGCAGCGTGAGCGGCAGGAAGGCGGCGAACAGCAACGCCTTCCACACCCAATCCCATTTATCGAGCGCCTCGATCGGAAAGTCCGCGCCGATCGTCGTCACCCAGCAATAGACGAGCAGCAGCAGGATGAGCGCCTGGCGTGGCGCCACGCGCATGTCGCGCTTGTCGTCCGCCAGTGCCCAGCCGCCGACCGCCAGCCCTACCGCGATCAGCGAGATCGGCACCGTGTTGAGCAGATAATAGGTCAGACGCTGCGGCGAGACGATGTCGATATAGACATAGGCGAGCACGAACAGGAACGGCCGACGAAATCCCATGCCGAGCAGCGCGACCAGAAAGCCGATAAAGGCGAGATCACGCACCCGGCGGCCTCCGCCGGCGGATCCCGGAGGGGCGTTCGCCTTCCTGATCGAGATCGGGACGGCGCAGCAGCAGGATGGCGACCAGCATCAGCAGGCCGTGGCTGAGCCCGAGCGCGAGATTGTCGATCATGGCGCATGCTGCTCCGCTGGTGTCGCCGGGCCCTAGCGCGGTTTCGGTTGACGGCCCGTTAAGCGCTTGTGACCTAAACCGGAAACCACGATGCGCATCCTCCATATCCTCGATCACGGATTGCCGCTGCAAAGCGGTTACACCTTTCGCACGCGCGCGATCCTGAAGGCGCAGATCGCCCGCGGCTGGCAGGTCGCCGCCGTCACCGGCCCGCGCCAGGCGCAGCCGGGCGCGGCAGAGGCGGGTGGGGGGGCGCCAGTCGAGACGGTCGACGGGTTGACCTTTCATCGCACCCGCGGCGCGGCGCCTGCCGGGCTGTTGGGCGAGGCGGCGGGGCTCGCGGCCTTTGCGCGGCGGATCGATGCGGCGGTCGAGTCGTTCCGGCCCGACATCCTCCACGCGCACTCGCCCGTGCTCGACGCATTGGCGGCTTTGTGGGTGGCGCGGCGCCGGCGCCTGCCCCTGATGTACGAGATCCGCGCCTTCTGGGAGGATGCCGCGGTCGGCAACGGGACGGGGCGGGAGGGTTCGCTGCGCTATCGCACGACGCGCGCGCTCGAAAGCTGGGCGGTGGCGCGGGCGGATGCGGTGGCGGTGATCTGCGAGGGGCTTCGCGGCGATCTCGTCGCGCGGGGCATTCCGGTCGAAAAGATCCTGGTGTCGCCCAACGGCGTCGACATGGATCTTTTCGGCACGCCACCACCCCGAGACGCGGCGCTGGCCGCCGAACTGGGGCTCGACGGCGCCGATGTCGTCGGCTTCATCGGCAGCTTCTACGATTACGAGGGGCTGGACGACCTGATCGCGGCGATGCCCGCATTGATCGCCGCACGGCCTGCCGCGCGACTGCTGCTCGTCGGCGGCGGCCCCATGGAGGTGGCGCTGCGCGCGCAGGCCGCGGCGTCGCCGGCGGCGCACGCAATCCGCTTCGTCGGGCGCGTGCCGCACCAGATGGTCGAGCGCTATTACGGCTTGGTCGACATCCTCGCCTATCCGCGCAAGCGGATGCGGCTGACTGATCTCGTCACGCCGCTTAAACCGCTGGAGGCGATGGCGCAGGGTCGGCTGGTGGCGGCATCGGAAGTCGGCGGCCACCGCGAACTCATTCGCGATGGCGAGACGGGCACACTGTTCGCCCCCGATTCGCCGCCTGCCATCGCCGCGGCGCTCGCCGGCTTGTTCGCGGACCGGTCGGGCTGGGACGCGCGCCGCGCCCGGGCTTGTGCGTTCGTCGCGGCCGAACGTAACTGGTCGTCAAATATTTCTCGTTATGCCCCGGTTTACCAGTGGCTTATCGACGCCGCAGCATCGGAAAAACCATGATCGCGTTTCCTCGTCTGCACAGCCTCGGCCCCCATGCCCCCACCATCGGCGGGGCAGTGGGCGGCGCCATCGTCGTTCTCGCCTGCGTGTTCATGCCCACGGCGCTGCTCGAACGGGCGGTGTGGGCGAGCGGCGTGGCCGCGCTGGTGCCCGCCGCCGCGCCGCCGCTGGGCGTCACCGCGCGCGGCGTGCTGGCGTTGGTGGCCGGCGGCCTGACGGCGGCGATCCTGTGGTCCGCCCTCTACCTGCTCTTCGGCCCCGGCGGCGTGTTGGACCAGACCCGTATGGGCGAGCGGGGCGTTCGGGCGCAGCGGAGCGAGAGCAAGCAACGCGCCGTTCCCGCGGTGCGCCGCGCCGACGCGCATCCCGACGCGCCGCCGCGCCGGCCGGTGTCGGCCGCCGAACTCGGCACGCCGCTGATGGACGTGGCCCCGGTCGAACGGCCCTTGCCGCGCGATCTGGAACAGCCGCTCGCCGCATTCGATCCGGCGGCGATCCCGCCCGAGCCGCGCGCGCCCGTGCGCCCGGTGGCGCCGCTCACCGGCCGCCCCGCCGCGCCGAAGCCCGCCGCCAAGCCGATCGCCCGGATCGAGACCTTCGCGCTGAACCCCGCGCCCGCCTCCGCATCCAAGCCCGCGCCCGCGCCGCCGCAGACGATCGAATCGCTGCTCCGCCGGCTCGAACAGGGCGCCAGCCGCCGCGCCCGGACACACTGAAACCGCTTCGCACCCGCCCGTTGCTCTGATACCCCCGTCGAACAGACACGGGAGAGGTCGGTGATGGAGAGCGGTTTCGGGCAACCCCAGCGGGCGTCGCGTTACGCCTGGTACGTGCTGGCGATCCTGTTCCTCGTCTATGTGCTGAACTTCGTCGACCGGCAGATCATCTCGATCCTCGCCGAAGACATCAAGCGCGACCTTCACCTGAAGGACGAGGATCTCGGCTTTCTCTACGGCACCGCGTTCGGCGTGTTCTATTCGCTGTTCGGCATTCCGCTCGGGCGGCTGGCGGACAATTGGCATCGCGGGCGGCTGATGACGTTCGGGCTCGGGCTCTGGTCGCTGATGACCGCGCTGTCGGGCCTGTCGCGCACCGGCGGCCATCTGGCGCTTGCGCGTGTGGGCGTCGGCATCGGCGAGGCGACCGCCAGCCCGGCGGCCTATTCGCTGATCTCGGACTGGTTTCCCAAACGCCTGCGCGCCACGGCGCTCGCGATCTATTCCTCGGGGCTCTATGTCGGCGGCGGGCTGTCGCTCGGCATCGGCGGCTTCATCGTCCAGCGCTGGGATCGCAGCTATCCGCATGGCGGGCCGCTAGGGCTCCATGGCTGGCAGGCGGCGTTCCTGGCGGTCGGCATTCCCGGGCTGTTGCTGGCGCTGTGGATCTCGACGTTGCGCGAGCCGATCCGCGGCGCGGTCGAGGGGCTGCCCGAGCCCGCGCGGCACGACGCGCCGTTCCGCGCCTTCTTCGCCGAGCTGGCGACCATCCTGCCGCCGCTGACGCTGATCGCCGCGGCCCGCGACGGCGGGAGGGCGCTGGCGATCAACCTGCTGGCGCTGGGGATCGTGGTCGCCGGTGTGCTCGGGCTGCACGCGGCGGGCGAGCCCTATCCGCAATGGATCGCGATCGCGATCGGCGTCTATGCGGTGTTCTCCTGGGGCAGCGCGCTGCGCCGGCGCGATCCGCCGACCTTCGCGCTGATCGTGGCGACGCCCGCCTTCGTGTTCACCGTCGTCGCTTATGGCCTCAACGCGTTCCTGTCCTATGCCATGAGCTTCTGGGCGGCGCCGTTCGCGCTGCGCGAACTGGGCGCGTCGCCGCTCACCGCAGGTCTGTTCATCGGCGGATCGGGCGCGCTGTCGGGGTTCCTCGGCGTGACGATCGGCGGCGTGGTGGCGGACCGGCTGCGGCGCACCAATCCGGCGGGGCGGCTGCTCGTGGTGCTGTTCGGGGCGATCGCGCCGCTGCCCTTCGTCGGCATCGCCTTCACCGCGGGCACCACCGCGCTCTTCTACCCGATGCTGTTCTGCGCCTCGATCTGCGCCAGCACCGCGCTCGGCGCCGCGGCCGCCACCACGCAGGATCTCGTCCTGCCACGGATGCGCGGCACCGCGACCGCCACGTTCTTCATCGGTACGACGCTGCTGGGGCTCGCGCTCGGGCCCTATCTGGCAGGGCGCATGTCCACGCTGACGGGTAGCCTGTCGGTCGGCGTGCTGTCGCTGCTGGCGGTCGCGCCGATCACGATCCTGGCGGGCGTCTTCGCCTACCGCCTCGTCCCCGCCGCCGAGACCACGCGCGAGGCGCGCGCGCGGGCGGCGGGGGAAGCGATCTAGCTCGCCCGGAAGACGCCGCAGGCGATCCGCCCGCCGCTGTTGCCCGAGGGATCGGTCATCAGATCGTCGGGCCCGGCATGCACCACGATCGCGGCGCCGTCCGCGTCGAGCAGACCCGCCATCGTCGCGCCGGGCACCACCGCGCCCACCGTACCGCGGCCGTCGGTACCGACGATCAGATTGGGCAGGTCGCCCTCATGCGGCCCCTGCGGGTTCATGCTGCCATGCTTCATGCCCGTCGGGTTCCAATGGCCGCCCGCAGTCGCGAAGGCAGGCGCGTCGCACAGGCCCGTGGTGTGGATATGCGCGCCGTGCGTGCCGGGCGGCAGGCCGGTCGCGTCGATCGTGAAGCGCAGGCCGCCTGCCACCTCGGTCGCGGTCGCGCGCCCGGCGGGGACGCCGGTGGCGGTCATCAGCATCGCGGTGGCGGTGGCGCCACCTTGCGCGGGCATGCCGGTCCTCATCGAATCGCGCTGGCATCCGGCAAGGCCGAACGCGGCGATCGCCAGCAAGGCGGTGGTGGTCATCATGCGCATCGTCGTCGCTCCCCGGTCCGGTCGTGCAAGGTTCGTTACGCAGGCGAACCCGCGAGCGGATCGCCGGTTCCCAGGGGCCAGCGCGCGACCGCATCATAGGTCGCGCCGCTGCGGCTCAGGCGGCTTTCGTAGAGCACCAGGTGCGGCATGGCGAACGGCGCGCTGGACGTGCCGTCATGCCGCGCGATCCAGGCGCCGATCGCGGGATGGCCACCCGCGCTGCGCGCCAGCCGCGCGAGCGTGATGTGCGGCAGATAGGCCCGGCCGTCGGGCGCGATCCCGGCGGCGACGCAGGCCTGATCGACCTTGCGGTGCAGGTGCGCGAGCGCATCGTGCGGCGTCACCCGCGCCCACAGGCTGTCCGCCCGCCCGCGCTTCTCGAACGCGCCGACGCCCGCCAGCGCCACGTGCGGCACCGGCGCGCGGATGCGGGCGAGCGCGGCGGCAAGGTCCTCGGCCGTGACGCGCTCCACCTCGCCGACGAAGCGCAGCGTGAGGTGAAGCTGGTCGTCGTCCTGCCAGCGCGCATCGGGCACCCCGTCCATCAGGTCGGTGAGTGCCTCGCGGATCGCGAGCGGCGGACGAAGCGCGACGAACAGGCGGTGCATCCCGGCATCAACCATCCGGCCGGCGCATCGCGCAACCGGTTTCGCTTGAAATGGGGCCGGGCAGGGCCGATATCCGTCGCAACCGGGCTTATTCCGGCAAAGGAGTATTCGTCGACATGGCAAACTGGTCCGACCCCCAGCCGCGGGTAGCACCGTTCGGGCGTCCGGCAGCGGGCATGCGCTCGGATGCGTATGACTCGGGTCTGCGATCCTACATGCTGTCCGTCTACAACTACATGGCCTCGGGCGTGCTGCTCACCGGCATCGTCGCTTTGCTGTTCGCCTGGGGGGGCGAGACGTCGCCCGCGGCGCAGGTGTTCATCGGCGGTGGCCTCTTGAAATACGTCATCATGTTCGCGCCGCTCGCCTTCGTGTTCGGCATGAGCATGGGCCAGGCGCGCATGAAGACGTCGACGCTGCAACTGCTGTTCTGGGGCTTTGCGGTGGTGATGGGGCTTTCGCTCTCCACCATCTTCCTCGTCTACAGCCCGACCGCGATCGCGCAGGCGTTCTTCGCGACGGCAGCGGGCTTTGCCGCGCTGAGTCTCTACGGCTACACCACCAAGAAGGACCTGTCGGCGTTCGGCACGTTCCTCATCATCGGCGTGGTCGGCCTGCTCGTGGCGAGCGTCATCAACATGTTCGTGCATTCGGGCCCGCTCGGCCTGCTCATCAGCCTCGTCGGCGTGCTGCTGTTTGCCGGGCTCACCGCCTATGACACGCAGCGCACGAAGAGCCTGTACATGCAGGTGGCCGGCACCGACTTGGTCGGCAAGGTCGTCATCATGTCGGCGCTGAACCTGTATCTCGACTTCATCAACATGTTCCTGTTCGTGCTTCGTCTGTTCGGCAACGGCCGCAACTAGGGCGTTCGAAGCGTCGGTTCTGGAAGGCCCGGCGGGGAAACCTGCCGGGCCTTCCCTGTGTCTCGTCCCCTCCGTGCTCCAGGAGCGTCATGCGCCTCGCGATCGACGTCCATCTCGATTACGGCTTCCCCGCACCCGCCGACGTGCTGCTCCAGATCGAGGCCGCGCTGCTGCCCGATCAACGGATCGTCGAGGCGGTGATGGACGTGTTTTCGGATCACCCGATCCGCGCGGTGCCGGGGGAGGAGGGCATCGGCCAGCGCTGCTGGGCGCGCGGCGACGGACGGCTGGTGGTGGACTATCGCGCGCTGATCGATGTCGACCGCCCGGTCGTCGCGCTGGAGGCCTATGCCGCCACGCCGATCCGAATGCTGCCCGGCCCGGTGACGGCCTATCTGTTGCCGAGCCGCTATTGCCAGTCGGACCGGCTCGAAGGCTTCGTCCTGCGCGAATTCGCCGGGCTGGACGGCGGTCCGCTCGCGGCCGCGCTGGCGGCGTGGGTGGAAGGCGCGATCGATTATCGCAGCGGATCGAGCATGGGCGAGACCACTGCGCTCGACACGTTCGCGACCCGGGCTGGCGTCTGCCGCGACTATGCGCATCTGCTCGTGGCGCTGGCGCGCGGCGGCGGCATCCCCGCGCGCTGTGTCTCGGCCTATGCGCCCGGCGTCGATCCGCCCGATTTTCACGCGGTCGCCGAGCTGTGGCTGGAGGGCGCATGGCGGCTCGTTGACGCGACGGGAATGGCGCGCTGCCAGGACATCGCGCGCGTCGGCGTCGGGCGAGACGCGACGGACATCGCGTTCATGACGATCTTCGGCAGCGCGTGGCTGCAACGGCAGGAGGTGCGTGTGCGCGCCGTGCAGGAACGCGCGGCCGATTGAACCGTTCTCTTCCCGTAATCTGACGGAGATACGCCATGACCGATATCGATGATCGCGCGCTCGACAGCCTGTCCGTGGCACCCGCCGAGGATGATGGCGACGGCGCCCGCGACCCGCGCCAAGATGCCGGCCAGGATAAATCGATCGCCAAGCGCCTGGAGAAGAATCCGGGCAGCGAGGACGCCAAGCTCGACAACGGTCTTGATGAATCGATGGACGCCAGCGATCCGCCCTCGATCACGCAGCCGTCCGGCAGCGGCGAACCCGCGCCGTCGTCGGGCTATGACGCCGATGCCGAGGCTGGTCGCTGATCCACACCGGGGCGCCTTCGCGCGGGCTTTGGCTCACGCGAGGGCGCGGATAAGCATGAGGGCGCGCAGCTGCCCAGATACTAATCCCGGCCGATGGATTCTGCCCGCTACGCCGGACGATTTACTTCGGCGCCTCCGCGCCTGCGCATGAACCCATTCTTCTTGGCGTCTTACCGCCCTCTCGCAAACCCTTAACCGCTTCCTTAGACCGATTGTTGCCCAAAAGCGCCAATCGGCGTTCGATGGCAGATCCCCAATTCAGTTCGTCGCAACCGATGTTGCGCTGCACAAGCTTTCGTGATGACTTGGGAATACCGGTGGCGGTGCGGCGGTAAGATGGATGTTAACCATCCTGATCCTATCGTTGCAGTGTTGGACGATAGCGGGCGGGGTGAGGGCGATGGGTTCGAGAATGAAGCCGGCCGACGGCGCGATGACGCTGGCCGAGATGAAGGAATTTGCCGGGTTTCCGGCCGCGACGCAGCGATATATCCGGCGCTCGCTCGATATCGGGCTCGACCGCGAGGACGCGATGGCGCGCTGGTCGCGCGATGTCGTCGAGGCCGCCAGCATCCGGGCGCAGGCGCGCATCTATGCGATGCTTCCCGAACTGCGCGAGATGGTGCCCGACGACAGCGGCCTCGATGCGGTGGAGGCGTTCCTGGGGCCGCTCGTATCGGTGGTAGCCTTCGATCTGGGGCAGGGGCGGCTGACCAGCTTTTCCGCTTTCCGTTTTCTCTACGAACGGCTGATCGGCGCCGAGGTGCGGCCGTGGCTGCCCTCCGCCTTTTGCGCGGCGGCAGCGCTGCCGCATCTTCATCCCGAGCTGCGGCGCAAGCTACTCCAATCGATCAGCGAGGCGGCGGCGACGGCGTCGGGCTGGTCCAACCGCCAGCCCGCCTTTTTTCCCTATTGGGTGGAAAAGGTGGATGCCGGTGCGCCGATGGCGGGCTGAGCCGCGGGGCTATCCTCGTATCGCCTGGTCGAAGGGTTCGGACGTGACCGGATAGCCCAGCCCCTCGGGGATGCAGAGATGCCGAACCCCGTCGCGCTCGTCCTCGAACGGCGTGATGGTGCGCACCGGGTGCGCGGCGGCGTCCGCGGCGGCGGCGGCGAACCCGGCGAAGCGCGCCAGCCGCTCGAGATTGCGCCGGGTGGGATAGATGATCGCTACCCGCCCCGCATCGGCATCGGCCAGCACCGTCGCGGCGCTGGCCCAGAGCAGCCGCACATTCTCGGTGCGATCGACCTCCGGCTCGCCGAGGCCGTCGGGCCAGGCGACCAGATAGAAACGGGTATCGAAAATGCGCGACGCGCGGTGCGCCGGCCGCCAGCGGGCGAATGCCACCAATACCGCCGGATCGATCGCACAGCCCGCGCGGTCGAGCGCCTCGGCGAACGCGATTCCACCGGCCAGATCCGCGCGCAACCGTTCGAGCGTTGCCGCCGCGGGCATCGGCGACAGCCCCACCGGCACGCCTGCCTCTTCGATCGTCTCGCGGATCGCTGCGATCCGTGCGGCGGTTTCGCCCTCGGCATCGTCGCTGCCGAGCCGCTGTGCGAGCGCATGGTCGCCTGGATCGACGCGGCCACCGGGAAAGACCAGCGCGCCACCCGCGAATGCCATCGCCCGGGCCCGCTCGACCATCAGCAAGTCGGGCGGCGCGCCCGCACGCGCGCGCAGGATCACCAGCGTCGCCGCCGGGATCGCCACAGGCGGCGCATCGAGGGTCATCGTTGGGTGGTCATGCGATATCGAAAGCTTGGCGCGGTGGTGGAGCCGAGGGGAATCGAACCCCTGACCTCTGCAGTGCGATTGCAGCGCTCTCCCATCTGAGCTACGGCCCCGCGCCTTTTTCCGCGGCCAGAAGGCCGGGTCGGATGCGTTTAGCGGCTCGATCGGGGCGATGCAACAGCGCTGGCGGCTTTCCTGCCATCGCCGCAGCGGCTCGTCGTGGCGCAGGGCCGGCTTTGCGATCGGAACAAAGACGGGCGTCGGCCCTTATGGAATCCGGTGCGGGACGACGCGCAAACCGCGGGCCTGGCACCGAGTGAAACCGTCAGGAGGTCTGTCATGGTGATCCGTTATCCCGGAACCAACAACGAGCCGAACCCCGATTATTACGGCGGCGAGAACCCCGCCGATTATGCGCCCGACTGGTCGAGCCGCGACTATTACCGTTCGAGCGCGCGCGAATATGCCGCCGCCGGCGAATATGATCGCGGCAACCGCGACCGCGGCGCCTATGGTGCGCGCAACGACGGCAACGACCGTTATGGCCCGCGCGGCGACCAGGGCCGCTATGCCCAGGGCCGCAGCGACGATCGCGGTTATGGTCGTGACGAGCAGCCCTATCACGGCAGTTATGCGCATGACGGTCACCGGTTCGAGGATGTCGGTCGTGCGCGGCATGCCGATGACGACAACCGCCACGATCCCGATCGGTCCCGCGGCCGTCCGGCGCCCCGCGGATCGGAGGCGCAGCGCGGCTATGGCCGTCAGCCGCAGGGCTATGACTATGAGGATCGCGGCTTCTTCGCGCGAGCGGGCGACGAGGTCCGTTCGTGGTTCGGCGACGACGAGGCGGAGCGCCGTCGCGACCGGGACGCGCGCCACGACGAGCAGAATTACGCGCATCGCTCGCAGAACGACCGCGACGATGATTATCATAGCTGGCGCAAGTCGCAGATCGACGCGCTCGACCGCGATTACGATGAATATCGCCAGGAGAACCGCACCAAGTTCCATGCCGAGTTCGGAAGCTGGCGCACCCAGCGCGAAGGCCAACGTTCGTCGCTGTCCAAGGTGAGCGAGCATATGGACGTGGTCGGCTCGGATGGCGCGCATGTCGGCACCGTCGACAAGGTGCGCGGCGATCGCATCCTGCTGACCAAGAACGATCCGGACGCGGGCGGCCAGCACCACTCGATCCCGTCGCGCTGGATCGCCACCGTCGACACCAAGGTGACGCTGGCGAAGACCGCCGACGAGGCCAAGGCGCATTGGCGCGACGAGGAGCGCAACCAGGCGATGTTCGGCTATGGCGACAATCAGCGCGATTCCTCGGGCGAGGATCGCGGCACGACGAACGCGCGCGACAGCCAGGGCCGCGTGCTCGGCCGGAGCGGCACGAACGCCTGACCCGCGGCTTCGGAAAGCCACAGGCGAGAAGGGGCTCGGGCGGAAGCGTCCGGGCCCTTTTGCCGTCGACGCGGTGCCGCGTACAGGCTTGCATCCGCCGCCGCGCGGCCATACCGCAGGCCGGAATTCACACGAGGAGGATCGACCGATGGCGCGCGCATGGAGCCTGCATTCCCGTCCCGAGGGCATGCCCAAGCATACCGACTTTGCGATGATCGACGTCGCCCTGGCGGCGCTAGGCGACGGCGAGGTGCGGATCGCCAACCGGTGGCTGTCGGTCGATCCCTATATGCGCGGCCGGATGAACGACGTGAAAAGCTATGTCCCGCCCTTCGTGCTTGGAGAGCCGATGCAGGGCGGCGCGGTGGGCGAGGTGATCGAAAGCCGCGCCGATGCGGTGCCGGTCGGCACCTGGGTGCAGCATATGGGCGGCTGGCGCGACGAGGCGGTGATGCCCGCCGCGCAGGTGCAGCGGCTGCCGGATCTGGGCGTCGATCCGCAGGCGTTTCTCGGCCAGTTGGGGATGCCCGGAATGACCGCCTATTTCGGCCTGCTCGCGGTCGCGGAAGCGAAGGCGGGTGACACGGTGTTCGTGTCGGCGGCGGCGGGCGCGGTGGGATCCACCGTCGTCCAGATCGCCAAGGCCAAGGACATGACGGTGATCGGCTCGGCCGGCGGCGCGGACAAATGCGACTGGGTGCGCTCGCTCGGTGCCGATGCGGTGATCGACTACAAGGCCGGGGAGCCGCTGGTGAAGGCACTCGCCGCCGCCGCGCCCAAGGGCATCGACGTGTATTTCGACAATGTGGGCGGCGATCATCTCGACGCCGCGCTGGCGCATGCGCGGCCGAATGCGCGCTTCGCGATCTGCGGGATGATCGACGTGTACAATTCGGGCGAGCCGACGAAGCTGCGCTATCTCGCCCGGCTGATCGGCAACCGGGTGCGGATGCAGGGCTTCATCGTCAGCGACCATATGGCGCGCGCCGCCGAATTCTACGACGACATGGGCGCGATGCTGAAGGCGGGAACGCTGAAGCGCGAGGAGACGGTGCATGACGGACTGGAGGCGATGCCCGACGCGTTTCTCGGGCTGTTCACCGGCGGCAACAAAGGTAAGATGCTCGTCCGACTCTCAGAGCCCGACCGAAAATTGAGTTGAGCGATTTCAGTAGCTTGTGATTCACCGGGGGTTGCG
>NZ_JALNUO010000019.1:0-58021 GCF_026540835.1 Sphingomonas sp. GC_Shp_6
AAACAACTACTTGCGTTGCTGACAGGTGGGGTCCCGTTTCGACGCCTATCCACAACCTTGACGATAGAACGATGCGACCGCGCGTTTGTTGTCTAAACTCGCTTTCAGACTTGCCGGCCGGGCGCGTCGCGCGCTCTTCATCGATAGGATCGTCGCACTCATTGCTGACCCGGCGACACAGCCGAACATGCTCGCCGTCAACGCTTCGATCGACGCAGCCAAGGCCGGCGCTGTCATGCCGCGCACGGGCTGCGCAGCCTCATCGCTTATGCATTTCTGGGCCCTGAGGTAAACCAATCGCGGACCGGCGCCGCCGCTGTTGCGGCCTCGAGAGCCACTTCGACCAAAAGTGGGTCACTCGTGCAGGCTTTTCGAGCTTCGAAATCGGACTTTGCTTCAGGCCTATTTGCCTGTTTTCAGGGTTAGTGCGGGAGTCCTCACCGCGGCAGAACCCTGAAGCGGCCGGACTGCTCATCACCAATCACCACTCCGTCGCCAGGGTACGTCGGGATCTGCATCACAGCCAAAAGGCTGGTATTGCGCTAGCGTCCAGCGACGCCGCTGACCCGCCAGACCGTATTCCCGACATCATCGGCGATGAGCAGCGCTCCTGTCCGGTCAAGCGCCACGCCTACCGGCCGTCCGCGCACCGTCTTGTGATCGGACGCGAGGAAATCGGTCGCGATCGGGACCGGCGTTCCATTGGGCCTGCCGTTGGCGAAAGGCACGAACACGACCTTATAGCCGTTCAGCGGCTCGCGGTCCCAACTGCCATGCTCGCCGACGAACGCGCCATTGCTGAGCCGCGGTGATAACGTCTCGCCCTGGCTGAACGTGACACCCAGTGCCGCGACATGCGAGCTGAGCCCGTAATCCGGCTTGATCGCCTTTGCGACCATTGCCGGGTTCTGCGGGTGAACGCGAACATCAACATGCTGCCCCCAATAGCTGTAAGGCCAGCCATAGAAGCCGCCCTCCTTGATCGAGGTCAGATAGTCGGGAACGAGGTCAGGTCCGATCTCGTCGCGTTCGTTGACGACCGCGAACAGCTGGCCGGTTCCGGGCTGGATTGCCAGATTGGTCGGGTTGCGGGTGCCTGTCGCGAAGATCCGCTTGGCGCCGGTCAATCGGTCCACCTCGTAGATCGCGGCGCGTCCCTCCTCGACCGCCATGCCGTTCTCGGTGATGTTGCTGTTCGAACCGACGCCGACATACAGCTTCGATCCGTCCGGGCTGGCAACCATCGACTTGGTCCAATGGTGATCGATCGGTCCAGCGGGCAGGTCGGCCAGCTTGACGCCAGGCGCGGTAATCTTGGTCTGCCCGGGCGTGAACGGGAAAGCGATGATCGCGTCGGTATTGGCGACGTACAGGGTGCCAGCGACCCACACCACGCCGTAGGGCGAGTGGAGATGATCGACCAGCACCGTGGTCATTTCGGGCACGCCGTCGCCATTGGCGTCGCGCACCAGCGTGATACGGTTGCCGCCCTTGGCCGCGGCGCCGGCGCGTGCTTTCACCTTGCCCTGAATATAGTCCTTCGGTCGGAAGGGCTCGGTGCCCGGGCCGTTGCTCTCGACGACGAGGACGTCGCCATTGGGCAGAGGATAGACGATGCGCGGGTGCATCAGTCCGCTCGCCATCGCCTGAATGCGCATCCCGGCGGGGACCGTCGGCGTTTCGCCCGACTTCCAGCCGACCACCTGCGGCACGCTCATCGGCGGAATCAGATATTGCTCCGGCTCGGGGAGATAGGGATTGGCGCCGTACTGCCGTGACGGGTCGCCGCCTGGGCCACTGCATGCGGTGATCGATGCGAGAAGGGCCAGCCCGGCCGTCGCTCTGAGATGCATGCCGATCATCGAACGTCCCCCCGCTCGAACGATCGGATGGCAGTGACACGCCAACCGCGAAGCCCTGCGATCAGCAATAGGATGGCGACGACCAGCGACAGGGTGATGCCGGTCGGAGCCACGGAGGTCCAGGCATCGCGCGTGTGGACGAACACGTTCACGAGCGACAGGAGCGCCGCTGCACCGACGAGCACCAGATCGATCCAGCGGACCGGTCCCAGCCGAAGTAACGCCATCTCGAGCAGCAGCACGATGACGGCGACCAACGCCAGCACGAGGCCGCCAGTGATGAGCCACGCCGAGAAGTTTGCCCACTGCATCAGCGAGTTTTCGGAATACATCCAGTCGGTGAACAGCGCCGCGATCAGCAGCGTCCCACCCAGCCCGATGAAGAACGGGTGCACCGGCATCGGACCTTCGCCCATTGACCTCGCCATGTTCGGCTCCTTCATCGCGGTGTAGTTCGACCGGCTAACCAGGTGCCCGGATGTCCCATCCATGGCTAGCAGCGTGCGCGGGTGGCGGGCAACCCGGCGATGCAGGCAAATTCGCGTTCATTCATCTCGGCCGCTGGCCGCGGCCACAATGGACACCACTGACGCGGTTCGATTGGGAACCGTAATGACTCCGTCTCGGCACGCTTCAGTCGTTCGCTGCCTGCAATACTGTCGCCAGCTTTCCACCACAATGCGCCATCCGCGATTAGCAATGCGGACGCCAGAAGGCGCCAGTCGCAAACGCCGCAAAACGTGTCTTTCCCACTCGGCACAGCTAACCGCGAACGGAGCGATCAGAAAGACGCGAGAGATCGGCTCGACCTATCCAATCAACGTACGATCATCACTAGCCCGCTTTTCGGGCTATTTTCAACAGGTTGGGTCCGACATCGCTCGGGAAGCATTCTGTCTCAGACGCCCCCTGACACGAAGGTCGGTGCGGTACGTCAGGAGAGAGTCACATGATTAACATGATGATCGTTACCGCAGCCGCCATGACTTTGACCGGTGCCGCTGGCGCCCAGATGACCGCGGGCAACTCAAGCGCCATGCAGAGCGGCTCGATGTCCACCTCAAGCGGCAAGATGCCGGCAAAGCACATGATGACACACAAGAAGACCATGCATAAGAAGGCTATGCATAAGAAGACGATGCCGAATACGAATTCCTCAATGGGGTCGTCGAACGGCGATAGCCCTAACGGCAACAACATGTAACGCGAGGCTCAAGGCGCGGTGGCCGAATCGACTTCCGCCACCCGCTTTATACATCATCATGTAAGATGTGTTCTATTTAGTAATTGAGGCGTGGAAGTTCCATTCAAGAGTCTTTTGGATCTTCGTCGCTTTAACCTTGCCCACCCAGCCCGGGCGAGGCACTGATCAGTCGTGAAGATATTCCTTGTCATGGCTATCGCCGCCGCCGCTCCGATCGTTCAACCCGGTAGATGGGAAGTAAAATCGACCGTCGTGGAGATGGCGGTGCCGGGCATACCCAAGTTCCTGCAACGCATGGCGCGCGGCAAGACCAAATCCGAAGAAAAGCGACTTACGGCTGCGCAGGGCATCGAAACGCTTCTTGCGCCGGATCCCAAAGCGATGTGTCGCATCGAAGGTCAGCGGGTCGAGGATGGACGTTATATGCAGACGCTTTCCTGTCCGCAGAAGCAAGGCGATCCGTTGCACATCACGCGCGGCGGGACATACGACAGGACAGGGTTTGTCGGGCGCGCAACGGTGGCAGGGGTCACATCGAGAGGGCCGATCAGCATCGTGCTCGATCAGCGTGCGGTGAGAACCGGCGGGTAACACCCCGATGGGGCGTTTGCAGGTATGGCGCGGTCGCGTTTTCCGATTTTTCCGCATCCACCTGCCAGAAAGCAGACGGGCCGCTCACCACCGAGGCTGTGTGAAAACGACATAATATGCTATGCCGTGAGGTGTTAGCGGGAGGCGTCGGATGGGTCGTTTCATCGAGGGTTGCGACCGCCGGCAGCAGCTTTTTTTGCCTGATTGTGTTGACGATTACGTCGCTCAGGACAGTCCTGTTCGCGTCGTCGATGTGTTCGTGGACGAGCTTAACCTGGCAGCGTTGGGATTTGCCGACGCGGCGGCGACCGGGCGTCCGGGCTATCATCCGGCGACGCTGCTGAAGCTCTACATCTACGGCTATCTGAACCAGGTGCAGTCGAGCCGCAGGCTGGAACGCGAAGCGGGCCGCAACGTCGAGGTGATGTGGCTGACGGGCAAGCTCGCGCCCGACTTCAAGACGGTCGCCGACTTCCGCCGCGAGCACGGCGCTGCGATCCAGGCTGCGTGCCGGCGGTTCGTCATGGTGTGCCGCAACCTGGGCCTGATCGCCGGTGGGACTGTGGCGGTGGACGGTAGCCGCATGCGGGCGGTGAACGCACGCGATCGCAACTTCACGCCTGTGACCATCCGACGCCGGATGGAACAGCTCGATGCCAGCATCGAGCGCTATCTCGGCATGCTCGACACCGCCGACCGGCAGGAAGGCGAAGCGGCTGACCTGCGCACGGCGCGGCTGACCACACGCCTGGACGAGCTTCGACGCCAGATGCGTGAACTGGAAGCGATGGAACAGGCAGTAGCGGCATCGCCTGATCGGCAGATCTCGCTGACCGACCCGGATGCCCACGCGATGGCGTCGGCAGGCACGGGCACCGGGCAGGTCGGCTACAACCTTCAGGCGGCGGTCGATACCGGCAGCCACATCATCGTCGCGCATGAGATCATCAACCTGAGCCACGACCGGACATCGCTGGCGAGCATGGGCCGCCAGGCGCGTGAAGCGACGGGCAGCGGCACGCTCACCGTGCTTGCGGATCGCGGCTACTTCTCGGGTCCCGAAGTGCTGGCCTGCGAAGCGGCCGGTATCGTGTAGATAGGCGTCGAAACGGGACCCCATCATATCTCATTGTAACTACATCAATTTGGCCGATAATTTCGGATAGAAGGGGTTCCGATCGGCGCCGATCGGGACCCCCTTGAAAACGGGTTTTCCATTTTAGAAACAACTACTTGCGTTGCTGACAGGTGGGGTCCCGTTTCGACGCCTATCCACAAATCCGCAACCGATCTGAGCGACTTCACCCGGCTGTTGGCCGTGGCTCGGGCGTTCCCACCCGAACGACGGCAGATGGCGTTGTCCTTCGAGCATCACGCAGCGACCCTGAAGCTCGACTCTGACACCGATCGGGACGCTATGCTGGCGGACGCGCTGGCGAATGGCTGGACCGCGAAACAGACGCGCGCCGCGGTGCTACGGCTACGAGTCGCCAGCGGCGATTACCATCCGCCCGAAGATGACGACCCCGAGGACGGCCTATTCCGCGCCATCGCGCAGGCTTGCAACCGGGCGAACCCCGCCGTCCGCCGAATGATCGTGGAGTCACTTGAAGAAGCCGACTTTGGGGTAATCCCGCTTTGAGTTTTGTAAAATGCCTTCCGCTGCCGCATGAATTTGCCGCCGTTTATCTCGCCGATGGCTGGCGCGGTATCGAACGGCATTATGGCGCTTGCTCACGAACATTGCGGGCGTGGATCGCGCAGGCTGGCGGTGACGAGCTAGAAGCGCAGCGGGCGGCGCGGCAGCCATGCGGGCGCCGATCGGGCAGCGGCGCGCCGAAGCGGCTAGCATCGTCTCTGCGGCAGGCCTAGCGTCCTCGCCTTCTAAGGAGCTTCGCATGCTAGTCGGCAAAATCGCGCTTGGCGTTTTTCTGGGTAACCTGGCGTTCGGCCTGCTTGCGCTGCTGTTTCTCGGCATCCGCGGGACCGATCAGCAGTCATCGCGTGAACTAATTGACGCGTCGGCCGCGTACAATGCTGCTGCCGGATCTGGGGCTCGCCAGCCCGCTAGCACCCGATAGCTGGTGTTGGTCTATCGGTGGGGAAGGATTACCGACGACGGCTAACCCTTTGTGATCCGGCCCTTTTTTCTGGGCCTTGGTGGACAGGGCTGGATTCGAACCAGCGTACGCTTGCACGGGCAGATTTACAGTCTGCTGCCTTTAACCACTCGGCCACCTGTCCATTGGGCCGCTTTTTCGAGCGAGGCGGCTCCATGCCGTGCGCCTCGCCCCCTGTCAACGCGAGAACCGCGGGTTGCGCCGCGCCCGTGCGGCTTCTAGCGGAAGCGGCCATGGCATATCTCTCCTTCTCGCCGCGCGGGGCCCGCTGATGGCACGCCGCGGCCACCGCCCGAGCCAGGCCCCCGGCGGCCGTCCCCGTTTCTGGGGGCGGCATGCCGTCACCGCCGCGCTCGCCAATCCCGAACGCGTGGTGCGCAAGCTCTGGGCGACGCACGAGGCGATGGCGGCGCTGGGGATCAGCATCCCGTCCACCATCCCCGTCACCTTCGCCGACGTCGCCGATCTCGGCCGGCTCGTGCCCTCCGATGCGCCGCACCAGGGGCTGGTGGCAGAGGTGGATCCGCTCGAGGACCTGTATCTGGGCGATTTGCTCCAGCAGGGTGCGCACGACCAGCGCCCGCTCGTGGTGCTCGATCAAGTGACCGATCCGCACAATGTCGGCGCGATCCTGCGTTCGGCGGCGGCGTTCGGCGCGCTCGGAATCGTGACGCAGGACCGGCACGCGCCGCCCGAATCGGGCACGGTCGCGCGCGCGGCGAGCGGCGCGCTGGAAACGGTGCCCTGGGTCCGCGTGGTCAATCTGGCGCGCGCGCTGGAGGAGATCGCGGCGGCCGGCTTCTGGCGGATCGGCCTCACCGGCCATGCGTCGCAGACGCTCGCGCAGGTGATGGGCACGCAGCGCATCGCCATCGTGCTCGGCGCCGAGGGCGAGGGCATGCGCCAGAACACCGAGACGCATTGCGACGAGCTGGCCAAGCTGCCGATCACCGATGCGGTCGAGAGCCTCAACGTGTCGAACGCGGCCGCGGTCGCGCTCTACGCGGTCGCGGCGCGCGGTTGAGCTATTCCTCGGCGGCGATCGTGACGATCAGGCCGCCGAGCGAATCCTCGAACGGGATCTGGCACGACAGCCGCGACGTGGCGTCGCGGTCGTCGACCGAATCGAGCAGGTCGTCCTCGTCCGGGCCCATCGCGGGCAGGCGATCGAGCCAGGCCGGATCGACATGGACGTGGCAGGTGGCGCAACTGCAATTGCCGCCGCACAGCGCGAGCAGCTCGTCGATGCCACCCTCGCGGATCACCTCCATCACCGACAGGCCGGCCTCGCCGTCGAGGGTGCGTTCTTCCCCTTGGCGGGTGATGACGGTAAGCTGCGGCATGACGGTCTCCGTGAAACTCCCCCCCGGCCATGCCGCGCCGCCGGCCCAGGATCAAGCGATTGGGGATCAAGCGATTGGGAATCGGGCGATCGGGGATCGGGCGATCGGGGATCGAGCGCGATGGGCCTGAACGCGCAGCAGCTTCGCGCCGGCCTCGATTCGCTCGGTGCGATCGAGCCCGCCTTCGCCGCGGCCGTCGCGCGCGTGGGCTATCCCGCGCCGCGGATCCGCGAGCGCGGCTATGCCACGCTGCTGCGCACGATCGTCGGGCAGCAGGTGAGCGTCGCCTCGGCCGACGCGGTGTGGCGTCGGCTCGACGCAGGCGTCGGCGGCGCGACCGATCCCGCCGCGATCGCGCGCGCCGACGACGAGACGCTGCGCGCCGCCGGCCTGTCGCGGCAAAAGGCGTCCTATGCGCGCAGCCTGGCCGACGAGGTGACGAGCGGACGGCTCGATCTCGCCCGGCTGCCGGACGACGATGAGGCGGCGATCGCCGCCCTGGTCGCGGTGAAGGGCATCGGGCGCTGGTCGGCGGAGGTGTATCTGCTCTTCGCCGAAGGACGCCCCGACATCTGGCCCGCGGGCGACCTGGCGGTGCAGATCGAGGTGGGCCGCATCCTCGGCCACGCGACCCGCCCGAGCGAACGGATGACGCGCGACCTCGCCGAAGCCTGGCGCCCCCACCGCGGCGCGGCGGCGATCTTCACCTGGCACCATTACGGCGCCGGCGCGGATGCCGCGCCGGTGTGAAACCCAGGACCACCGGAGTGCGCGACCCGGCGTCTCCTACTTCGCGGGGCTCCAGGTCTGGGCGCGGCAGAAGAAGGAGATGCAGCCCTTCACCTTCAGCGTGCCGTTCGTCTCGTGCGTGACGATCGACTTGTAGGTCCGGCCGTCCTCGGGATTGTAGATGCGGCCGCGCCAGTCGGCGCCGGCGTCGGTGAATTCGGTGAGGATCGGCACGCCGACGATCGGGCGGCCGCGCAGCGCCGGATCGGGGTTGTGCGAATCGGTCTTGGCGGCCCCCGGCGGCGATTTCACGACGCGTTCGACATGGCCGCACAGCACCCGCCCGCATGGCGCGACCGCGATCACGGCATTGCCGTCCTCGGTCAGCCAATGGCCGACGATGGGCACCGCGGCGGCGGCGGGCCCGCCGACGGCGAGCGCGGCGGCCGTGAACATGCCGGCGACGATCGGGGGCAGCGCTGGGGGACGGAAACGCATATCGATCCTTTGTCGGTGTCGGTGAACGGCCTGATGGAGGCCCCGGGCTGAACGCGGGGTGGACGGCCCGGTTGCCTTTCGGGTTCCGCGCCCTCTACCCGATCCTGTCGCCCGCGAAAGCCCGCATCGACGCCGATGTCGTTGTGGGCGCGGCCCAATCCGTGCAAGGCGCCGCGCAATGCCGCCCCTCGATCCCCCCGCCGCGACGCGTGCGCGCACCGATCCGTCCGGCGCGTCGCTGTCGGGCAGCCACCGCAGCGTCGCGGTGCCAGTGGGCGGGCCGTTCTGGCGACGGCTGCTGGCGTTTGCGGGGCCCGGCTATCTGATCGCGGTCGGCTATATGGATCCGGGCAACTGGGCGACCGACATCGCCGGCGGCTCCGCCTATGGCTATGCGCTGCTGTCGGTGGTGCTGCTGTCGAACCTGATGGCGATGCTGCTCCAGGCGCTGTCGGCGCGGCTCGGCATCGCCAGCGGCCGCGATCTGGCGCAGGCGTGCCGCGAGCATTACCCCCGCGCCGTCTCCGTCGCGCTGTGGCTGGTGTGCGAAATCGCGATCGTCGCGTGCGATCTGGCCGAAGTGCTCGGCACCGCGATCGCGCTGAAGCTGCTCTTCGGGCTGCCGCTGCTGTGGGGCGTGTGCGTCACCGCGTTCGACGTGCTGCTGATCCTCGCGCTCCAGAACAAGGGATTTCGCCGGCTGGAGGCGTTCGTGGTGGCACTGCTCGTCGTGATCGCGGGCTGCTTCGCGTTCGAATTGGTGCTCGCGCGGCCCGATTGGGGCGCCGCCGCCGCGGGGCTGTGGCCCAGCGCGGCGATCGTGCGCGATCCGGCGATGCTGTATCTGGCGATCGGCATCCTCGGCGCGACCGTGATGCCGCACAATCTCTATCTCCATTCCTCGATCGTGCAGACCCGCGCCTTTGCCGAAGACGATGCCGGCAAGCGCCAGGCGATCCGCCTCGCCACGATCGACAGCACGACGGCGCTCGGCTTCGCCTTCTTCATCAACGCCGCGATCCTGGTGCTGGCCGCCGCGGCCTTTCACGGCGGCGGCCATAGCGGCGTGACCGAGATCGACGAGGCGTACCGGCTGCTCGCCCCCCTGCTCGGCGCCGGGGCGGCGAGCGTCGTGTTCGCGGTCGCGCTGCTGGCGGCGGGGCAGAATTCGACCGTCACGGGAACGCTCGCGGGGCAGATCGTGATGGAGGGGTTCCTCCATCTGCGCATTCCGCCCTGGGCGCGGCGGCTCGTCACCCGGCTGCTGGCGATCGTGCCCGCGGTGTTCGTGGTGGCGGCCAGCGGCGATGCGGGCGCGACGAAGCTGCTGGTGCTGAGCCAGGTGGTGCTGAGCCTGCAACTGCCGTTCGCGGTGATCCCCCTGGTGATCTTCACCGGCCGCATGGCGGTGATGGGCCCGTTCGCCAACCCGCGCTGGCTGCAGGCGGTCGCCTGGGCGGTGAGCGCGCTGATCGTCGGCCTGAACGGCACCCTGTTGTGGGGGATGATCTAGGCCGGAACGGCGTGAGTTGGCTCCGTCTTTCACACCGTTCGTGCCGCGCCAAAGGGGGTCACGCGGCGGCGCGGAGGCGCGGAGATGGTTCGAGCACGGCAGCGCTCTTATCTTCACCCACCGATGATGACGCGCTGACATCGCGGCCGGAGCCATCCCTCCGCGCCGCCGCGTGAACCGCCTTCTTCATCGTGACTTCGCGCGAACCGACCCGCCCCGTCGACTGCCCCCGAGACACGCGCGGAATCGGATGCGAAGCGCCGGAACACGGATCGACAAGTCCGGGAACGGGACTAGGGTGGCATCTTCCGTCCACGATCCGGATGCCGCCATGCCCGCCCCCTCCGCTTCTGACGCCGCTTCTCCCGCGCGCGAGCGCCTTGCCGACACGATCCTCGACACGCTCGTCCACCGGATCGGCAAGGATGCGCAGGCGGCGCGGCCGCACGACTGGCTGGCGGCGACGATCCTGACGGTGCGCAACGACATCATCGAACGCTGGATGGCATCGACCAAGGCAGCGCATGCCGCAGGCGCCAAGCGGGTCTATTATCTGAGCCTCGAATTCCTGATCGGCCGGCTGCTGCGCGACGCGATCTCGAATCTGGGCCGCAACGCCGATGTCGCGCGCGCACTCGCCACATTGGGTGTCGATCTGGCGCAGCTCGAGGAGATCGAGCCCGACGCCGCGCTCGGCAATGGCGGGCTGGGACGGCTGGCGGCGTGCTTCATGGAAAGCCTCGCGAGCCTCGATCTGCCCGCGTACGGCTATGGCATCCGCTATGTGAACGGCATGTTCCGCCAGCGGCTGGACGACGGCTGGCAGGTCGAACTGCCCGAAACCTGGCTCGCTTACGGCAACCCCTGGGAGTTCGAACGGCGCGAGAGCGCGTATTTCATCGGCTTCGGCGGCGAGGTGGCGGCCACCAACGGCGATGCGGTGCATTGGAAGCCGGCCGAAGCGGTGGAGGCGATCGCGGTCGACACGCCCGTCGTCGGCTGGCGCGGCAAGCGCGTCAACACGCTGCGGCTGTGGACCGCGCGGGCGTTCGACCCGATCCGCCTCGACGCGTTCAACGCGGGCGACCATATCGGCGCGCTGGCCGGGCAGAACCGCGCGGAAAGCCTGGTGCGCGTGCTGTATCCCGCGGACTCCACCGCGGCGGGGCAGGAATTGCGGCTACGGCAGGAATATTTCTTCTCGTCCGCCTCGATCCAGGACATCGTCCGCCGCCACGTCCAGTATTTCGGCGACATCCGCACGCTGCCCGACAAGGCGGCGATCCAGATGAACGACACGCATCCCGCAGTGTCGGTCGCCGAGCTGATGCGGCTGCTGATCGACCATCACGAATTCGGCTTCGACGAGGCGTGGGAGATCACGAAGCGGACCTTCGGCTACACCAACCACACGCTGCTGCCCGAGGCGCTGGAAAGCTGGCCGCTGCCGCTGTTCGAACGGCTGCTGCCGCGGCACATGCAGATCGTGTACGGCGTGAACGCCAAGCTGCTGCGCGAGGCGCGCAAGAGCGGCGCGGACGACCAGGCGATCGCCGCGATCAGCCTGATCGACGAGGGCGGCGAGCGGCGCGTGCGGATGGCGAACCTGGCCTTTGCCGGATCGCACAGCGTGAACGGCGTGGCGGCGCTCCACACCGATCTGATGAAGCGCACCGTCTTCGCCGATCTCCACCGCCTCTACCCGGACCGGATCAACAACAAGACCAACGGCATCACGCCGCGCCGCTGGCTCCAGCAGTGCAATCCGGCGCTCACCGCGCTGATCCGCGATGCCATCGGCGATGCGTTTCTCGACGATGCGGAGCGGCTGGCCGATCTGGCGCCGTTCGCCGAGGATGCGGCGTTCCGCGAGCGGTTCGCCGAGGTGAAGCGCGCGAACAAGGTGGCGCTGTCCAACTATCTGAAGGAGACGATGGGGCTGAGGCTGAACCCCGACGCGCTGTTCGACGTGCAGGTGAAGCGGATCCACGAATATAAGCGGCAATTGCTCAACATCGTCGAGACCGTGGCGCTGTACGACCAGATCCGCAGCCATCCCGAGCGCGACTGGGTGCCGCGGGTGAAGCTGTTCGCCGGGAAAGCGGCGTCGAGCTATCATAACGCCAAACTCATCATCAAGCTGGCGGGCGACGTGGCGCGGCGCATCAACGCCGATCCGGCGGTGGGCGGCATGCTGAAGGTGGCGTTCGTGCCCAATTACAACGTCTCGCTGGCGGAGAAGATCATCCCCGCGGCCGATCTGAGCGAACAGATCTCGACCGCGGGGATGGAGGCATCAGGCACCGGCAACATGAAGTTCGCGCTGAACGGCGCACTGACGATCGGCACGCTGGACGGCGCGAATGTCGAGATCCGCGATCATGTCGGGCATGAGAACATCGTGATCTTCGGATTGACCGCGGACGAGGTGGCGGCGAAACGCGCCGAGGGCTATGTGCCGGGCGACGCGATCGCCGCCTCGCGCGAATTGTCGCAGGCGCTGGCGGCGATCCGCTCGGGCGTGTTCTCGCCCGACGATCCGGCGCGCTATGCCGGGCTGGTCGACGGGATCCGCGATCACGACTGGTTCATGGTCGCCGCCGATTTCGATGCCTATGCCCAGGCCCAGCGCGACGTCGATGCGCGCTGGCAGGACGCCGCGGGCTGGCGCGGCGCCACCGTGCGCAACGTCGCGCGCGTCGGCTGGTTCTCCTCCGATCGCACCATCCGGGATTATGCCCATGACATCTGGAACGTGATGTGACGCCCCCCGCGGACGCCATCGCCGCGCTGATGGCGGGTCGCCATGCCGATCCCTTCGCGCTCCTGGGCGTCCATGCGGGACCCGAAGGCGCGTTCGCGCGCATCTGGATCCCGGGCGCCGAGACCGCCGAGGCGCATGATCTGGCGGGCGCGCCGCTCGGCACGCTCGATCGGG
Organism: Sphingomonas sp. GC_Shp_6; assembly: GCF_026540835.1. Taxonomy (NCBI): domain Bacteria; kingdom Pseudomonadati; phylum Pseudomonadota; class Alphaproteobacteria; order Sphingomonadales; family Sphingomonadaceae; genus Sphingomonas; species Sphingomonas sp. GC_Shp_6. The sequence continues at coordinate 12,799 of NZ_JALNUO010000019.1, forward strand.
TGGACGACGAGGGCCTGTTCGAGGGGCCGATCACGGGCGATCCGCAGCCGCTGCGCTACCGCGCGACGGGTGGCGGCAGCGAATGGTGGGTGGCCGATCCCTACAGCTTCGGCCCCGTGCTGGGCCCGATCGACGACGTGCTGATGGCCGAGGGCACGCATCTGCGGCTCCACGACAAGATGGGCGCGCACCTTGTCCATCACGAGGGCGCGGACGGCATCCATTTCGCGGTCTGGGCGCCCAACGCACAGCGCGTCGCGGTCGTGGGCGATTTCAACGACTGGGATTCGCGCCGCCACGGCATGCGCCGGCGGGGCGACGTGGGCGTGTGGGAGATCTTCCTGCCCGATATCGGCGCCGGCCGCCGCTACAAGTTCGAGATCATCGGCCCGGACGGGACCGTCCAGCCGCTGAAGGCCGATCCCTTCGCCTTCGCCGCCGAGCTGCGCCCGGCCAACGCGTCGATCACGACCGCGCCGCCCGAACATGTGTGGCAGGATGCCGCGCACCGCGCGCATTGGGCGGGGATCGATCCGCGGCGCGTGCCGATCAGCATCTACGAGGTCCATGCCGGATCCTGGGACCGCGACGAAAACGGCTGGTTCCTGAGCTGGGACGCGCTGGCCGACCGGCTGATCCCCTATGTGATCGAGATGGGTTTCACCCATATCGAGTTCCTGCCGATCAGCGAACATCCCTATGATCCGAGCTGGGGCTATCAGGCGACCGGCCTCTATGCGCCCACCGCGCGCTTCGGCGATCACGAGGGCTTCGCGCGCTTCGTCGACGGCGCGCACAAGGTGGGGGTCGGCGTGCTGGTCGACTGGGTGCCCGCGCATTTCCCCACCGACGCGTTCGGCCTGGCGCGGTTCGACGGCACCGCGCTCTACGAGCACGAGGATCCGCGGCTCGGCTTCCATCCCGACTGGAACACCGCGATCTACAATTTCGGGCGGCGCGAGGTGTCGAGTTTTCTCGTCAACAACGCGCTGTTCTGGGCCGAACGCTATCATGTCGACGGGCTGCGCGTCGATGCGGTGGCCTCGATGCTCTACCGCGACTATTCGCGCGAGCCGGGCGAATGGATCCCCAACGACGCCGGCGGGCGCGAGAATTGGGAAGCGGTCGGCTTCCTGCGCAACATGAACACGCAGGTCTATGCGCAGCATCCCGGCGTGTTCACGGTCGCCGAGGAATCCACCGCCTGGCCCGGCGTGTCCGCGCCTGCCGATGCCGGCGGCCTGGGTTTCGGCTTCAAGTGGAACATGGGCTTCATGCACGACACGCTGCAATATATGCGGCGCGAGCCCGTGCATCGGCGCCACCATCACGGCGAGATCACCTTCGGGCTGCACTACGCCTTCAGCGAGAATTTCGTCCTGCCGCTCAGCCATGACGAGGTGGTGCACGGCAAGGGATCGCTGCTGACCAAGATGGCGGGCGACGACTGGCAGCAATTCGCCAATCTGCGCTGCCTCTATGCGCTGATGTGGGGCTATCCCGGCAAGAAGCTCCTGTTCATGGGCCAGGAATTCGCGCAGCGCCGCGAATGGGACGAAAGCCGCGCGCTCGACTGGGATCTGCGCCAGGCCCGCGCGCACGAGGGCGTGCGCAAGCTCGTGCGTGATCTGAACCACCTCTATGTCAGCCACCCCGCACTCCACGCGCGCGACTGCGAGGCGGAGGGGTTCGAATGGCTGATCGCGGACGACTCGGCGAATTCGGTGTTCGCCTGGGTGCGTCGCGCGCCGGGCGCGAAACCGGTGGTGGTGATCGCCAACATGACCCCGATCGCGCGCGCGCCCTACCGGGTGCCGATGCCCGCGGACGGACACTGGCGCGAGATCCTGAACAGCGACGCGCTCGATTACTCGGGCAGCGGGCTCGGCAATCTGGGCGCGGTGGATGCGCGTGGCGGGGTGGCGTGGATCACGCTGCCGCCGCTCGCCACGATCATGCTGGAACTGGACGAGCAAGTGCGGAATGATGCCGCATAGACAAGCCGGGAGCGGTGGCGATGGACGGGACGAGGATGGATCACCGCAGGGGGCAACCGCTTGCCCGCGACGCCATGGCCTATGTGCTGGCGGGCGGGCGCGGCAGCCGGCTGTTCGAGATGACCGACACGCGCGCGAAGCCCGCGGTCTATTTCGGCGGCAAGAGCCGGATCATCGATTTCGCGCTCAGCAACGCGATCAATTCGGGCATCCGCCGGATCGGGGTGGCGACGCAGTACAAGGCGCATTCGCTCATCCGTCACCTGCAGCGCGGCTGGAACTTTCTTCGCGAAGAGCGCAACGAAAGCTTCGACATTCTGCCCGCTTCGCAGCGGATCAGCGAGTTCCAATGGTATGAGGGCACCGCCGATGCGGTGTACCAGAATATCGACATCATCGAGAGCCACGCGCCCGAATATATGGTGATCCTGGCAGGCGATCACATCTACAAGATGGATTACGAGCTGATGCTGCGCCAGCACTGCGATGCGGGCGCCGACGTCACGGTCGCCTGTATGGAGGTGCCCCGCGCCGAGGCGAGCGGCTTCGGCGTGATGGCGGTGGACGGCGACGACCGGATCACCGCGTTCGTGGAAAAGCCCGCCGATCCGCCGCCGATGCCCGGCAAGCCCGATGTCAGCCTCGCCTCGATGGGCATCTACGTGTTCAACACGCGCTTCCTGTTCGACCAGTTGCGCCGCGATGCCGAAACGCCGGGATCGACCCGCGATTTCGGCAAGGACATCATCCCCTATCTGGTCGAACACGGCAAGGCGATGGCGCACCGCTTCGCCGACAGCTGCGTGCGCACCGAGGGCGAGCCCGCCGCCTATTGGCGCGACGTCGGCACGATCGACGCCTATTGGGAGGCGAACATCGACCTGACCGACGTGGTGCCGCAGCTCGACCTCTACGACCGGAGCTGGCCGCTCTGGACCTATTCGGAGGTGACGCCCCCCGCCAAATTCGTCCACGACGTGCACGGTCGGCGCGGCGAGGCGGTGTCGAGCCTCGTTTCGGGCGACTGCATCATCTCGGGCGCGGCGATCCACCGCAGCCTGATCTTCACCGGCACGCGCGCACACAGCTTCTCGCAGCTCGACCAGGCGGTGATCCTGCCGCGTTGCGTGATCGGCCGCGGCGCACGGCTGTCCAAGGTGGTGGTGGATCGCGGCGTGGAGATCCCCGAAGGGCTGGTCGTGGGCGAGGACCCGATCCTCGACGCGCAGCGCTTTCGCCGGACGGACAATGGCGTGTGCCTGATTACCGGATCGATGGTGGCGCGGTTGTGAGTGACAGATGCCGCGACCGTTCCCCGGCGAAGGCCGGGGTCCAGTGGGGAAGGCCCATTTTGGCGCGCGCTTCGCTCCATCACCTGAGTCCCCCAACTGGGCCCCGGCCTTCGCTGGGGAACATAGGATGACGCTTTCCGTCCTCTCGGTCGCCTCCGAGGCATACCCGCTCGCCAAGACGGGCGGGCTCGCCGATGTCGTGGGCGCGCTGCCCGGTGCGCTGGCGGCGCACGGCGTTGCGGTCACGACGCTGATCCCGGGCTATCCGGCGGTAGGCCAGGCGATCGGCCGCGCCAGGGTGGTGCGGCGCTGGCCGGATCTGCTCGGCACCCCCGCGCGGCTGCTGAAGGGCGAGATCGCCGGCCACCCCCTCCTCGTGCTCGATGCGCCCGCGCTCTTCGCGCGCGGCGGCGGCCTTTATGGCGATGCGGAGGGCGACTATCCCGACAATTGGCGCCGCTTCGCCGCGCTCGGCCGCGCCGCCGCCGACATCGCGGGCGATTACGACATCCTCCACGCGCATGACTGGCAGGCGGCGATGGCGGCGGCCTATCTGCGCTATGCCCCGGCGCGCACCACGCGCACGATCGTGACGATCCACAATATCGCGTTCCAGGGCGCCTTTCCTGCGGAGATCTTTCCCGAACTCGATCTGCCGCCAGAAGCGTTCGCGCTCGACGGCGTCGAATATTATGGCGGCGTCGGCTTCCTGAAGGCGGGGCTGGAGGCGGCGGATGCGATCACCACCGTCAGCCCGACCTATGCCGCCGAGATCCACCGCGCTCAGTTCGGCATGGGCCTCGAAGGGCTGATCGCCGCGCGCAGCGCATCGGTGCACGGCATCGTCAACGGCATCGATCCGGCGGTGTGGAACCCGGAGGCCGATGCCGCGCTCGCCCAGCCCTTCACCGCGCGCACCCTGGCCAAGCGCCGCGTCAATGCGCGCGCCGTCGCCCGCGAATATGGGCTCGGCGAAGGCGGCCCGCTGTTCACCGTCGTCAGCCGGTTGACCGGGCAGAAGGGGATGGACGTGCTCGCCGGCCTCACCGACGCGCTGGTGCAGATGGGCGGCCGCCTCGCGCTGCTGGGCTCGGGCGAACCCGCGCTCGAGGCCGCGTTCCTGGCGGCGGCGGCGCGCCATCCCGGCCGGATCGGCGTGCGGATCGGCTATGACGAGGCGCTGTCGCACCGGTTGCAGGGCGGCGCCGACGCGATCCTGATCCCGTCGCGCTTCGAACCCTGCGGCCTGACCCAGTTATACGGCCTGGCCTATGGCTGCGTGCCCGTCGTCGCACGCACCGGCGGGCTCGCCGATACGGTAATCGACGCGAACGAGGCCGCGCTGGCGGCGGGCGTGGCGACGGGCATCGTCCATGACGGCGTCGACCCCGACACGCTGCTGCGCGCACTCGCCCGCACGATCGCGCTCCACGCGCAGCCGACCGTCTGGAGCACGCTCCAGCGCAACGGCATGCGCGCCGATTTCTCCTGGGCACGCAGCGGACTGCGCTATGCCCGACTCTACCGCAATCTCACGGAAACCGCATGATCCGCATCGTCGCCACCACGCCCTTTCCCGATCAGAAGCCCGGCACCTCGGGCCTGCGCAAGACCGTGCCGGTCTTCGCGCAACCCCATTATGCGGAAAATTTCATCCAGTCGCTGTTCGACGTGGTGGACGACAAGGCGGGCGCCACGCTGGTGATCGGCGGCGACGGGCGTTTCCTCAACCGCACCGTGATCCAGACCGCGATCCGGATGGCGGCGGCGGCGACGTTCGGCCGCGTGATCGTCGGACAGGGCGGCATCCTTTCCACCCCCGCCGCCAGCCACCTGATCCGCAAGTGCGGCGCGATCGGCGGCCTGATCCTCAGCGCCAGCCACAATCCCGGCGGCCCCGACGGCGATTTCGGCATCAAGTACAATATCGCCAATGGCGGCCCCGCGCCCGAGGGCGTGACCGATGCGATCTTCGCGCGGACGAAGACGATCGACCGCTGGCTGGCGGAAGACACGCCCGATATCGACCTCGACACGATCGGCGAGATCGCGGTGGGCGGCATGCCTGTCGAGATCGTCGATCCGGTCGCCGATTATGCCGCGCTGATGGAGAACCTGTTCGATTTCGCCGCGATCCGCGCCGCGGGGCTGACGATGGCATTCGACGCGATGCACGCGGTGACGGGGCCTTATGCGACCGAGATCCTCGAACGCCGGCTGGGCTTCGCGCTCGGCACCGTGCGGAACGGCATGCCGCTGGAGGATTTCGGCGGACACCATCCCGATCCCAACCTCGTCCATGCGCACGAACTCCACGCCACGATGATGGCCCCCGATGCGCCCGATTTCGGCGCGGCGTCGGACGGCGATGGCGACCGCAACCTCATTATCGGCCGGGGCATCTTCATCACGCCCTCCGACAGCCTGGCGATGCTGGCGGCCAACGCGCATCTGGCGCCGGGCTATGCCGCCGGGCTGAAGGGCATCGCGCGATCGATGCCGACGAGCGCGGCGGCGGACCGGGTGGCAGAGGCGATGGGCATCCCCGCCTATGAGACGCCCACTGGCTGGAAATTCTTCGGCAACCTGCTCGATGCGGGGCGCGCGACCTTGTGCGGCGAGGAGAGTGCGGGCACCGGCTCCGACCATGTCCGCGAGAAGGACGGGCTGTGGGCGGTGCTGCTGTGGCTCAACATCCTCGCGGTCCGCGGCGAGAGCGCGGCGCAAATCGCGCGCGATCACTGGGCGCGGTTCGGGCGCAATTATTACGCGCGCCATGATTATGAGGGCGTGGCGAGCGCGGGCGCGGACGCGCTGATGGCGGCGCTCCGCGCGCGGCTGGAGACGCTGCCGGGCACGCGGTTCGGCGACCTGGTCGTCGCGGCGGCGGACGATTTCGCCTATGCCGATCCGGTCGACGGATCGACCAGCCTGCGCCAGGGCGTGCGCGTGCTGTTCGAAGGCGGCAGCCGCGTGGTGTTCCGCCTGTCGGGCACGGGCACGCAGGGCGCGACGCTGCGCGTGTATCTCGAACGTTACGAAGCCGTGGCGATCGACGGCGATACGACCGCGATGCTCGCCGGTATCGTCGCGGCGGCGGAGGCGATCGCCGGCATCGCCGCGCATACCGGCCGCACCGCGCCGGACGTGGTGACGTGAGCGAACCGGTCTCCTCCGGCGCGGGAGGAGATTGGGGGGTGCGGGTCGGCGGCGGCGTCACCCGGTTCGCGGTGCGCGCGCCGGACGCCGCCTGGGTCGCGCTCTGCCTGTTCGACGGCGATCGCGAGACGCGCATCGCCATGGCGCGCCGCGGCGACGCCTGGGTGGCCGAGACGGCGGACGCGCCGCCCGGCACGCGCTATGGCTACCGCGCGGATGGCGCGGCACCGGGCTTCGATCCCGCCAAATTGCTGGTCGATCCGCATGCGACCGAACTCGACCGCCGCTTCGCCTATGACCCGCGGCTCGGCGCGCGCGGCGTCGACACGGCGGCGCTGGTGCCCAAGGCCATCGTGCCCGCCCCCCTGCCCGCCACCGATCCGCCGCCGCCGATCTTCGCGGCCGGCGGGCTGATCTACGAACTGAACGTGCGCGGCTATACGATGCGCCATCCCGACGTGCCGCCCGAGCAACGCGGCACGCTCGCCGCGCTCGCGCATCCGGGCGTGATCGCGCATCTGCAACGCCTGAAGGTGGCCGCGGTCGAGCTGATGCCGATCGTCGCCTGGATCGACGAGCGGCATCTGCCGCCGCTGGGGCTCGTCAACGCCTGGGGTTACAACCCCGTCGTGCCGATGGCGCTCGATCCCGGCCTGGTGCCAGGCGGCGTGGCCGAACTGCGCGCCACCGTGGCGGCGCTGCGCGCGGCCGGCATCGGCACGATCCTCGATCTGGTGTTCAACCATAGCGGCGAAAGCGACGAAGGCGGCCCCACCCTCTCCTTCCGCGGGCTCGACGACCGGGCCTATCGGCGCGGGGCGGACGGCGCGCTGGTGAACGACAGCGGCACGGGCAACACGCTCGATTTCGCCTATCCGCCGGTGCGCGCGCTGACGCTCGCAGCGCTGCGCCATTTCGCGCGCGCGGGCGTGGACGGTTTCCGCTTCGATCTCGCCCCCATCCTCGCGCGCGGGCCAGGCTTCGACGCGCACGCGCCGCTCTTCGCCGCGATCGCCGCCGATCCGCTGCTCGCCCGCCGCGTCATGATCGCCGAGCCCTGGGATATCGGCCCCGGCGGCTACCGGCTCGGTGCCTTTCCCGAGACCTGGCTCGAATGGAACGACCGCTACCGCGACGATGTCCGCCGCTTCTGGCGCGGCGACGGCGGCGCGGGCGCGTTCGCCACGCGGATCGCGGGGTCGGCGGACATCTTCCGCGGGGCCGCCACCCGCAGCGTGAACTTCATCGCCGCGCATGACGGCTTCACGCTCGCCGATCTGGTGGCGCACGAACGCCGTCACAACGCGGCCAATGGCGAGGACGGCCGCGATGGCCATGGCGAGAACTGGTCGTGGAACGGCGGGGCCGAAGGCGCGAGCGACGATCCCGCCATCCTCGCCAGGCGCGATGCGGACCGGCGCGCGCTGCTTGCCACGCTGTTCGCGTCCAAGGGCACGATCATGCTGGCCGCGGGCGACGAATTCGGCCGCACCCAGGGCGGCAACAACAATGCCTATGCGCAGGACAATGCCACCGGCTGGGTGGATTGGGCGGGGCGAGACACCGCGCTCGAGGCTTTCGTCGCCGCGCTCGCCGCGTTTCGCGCGGGCACCCCGCTCGCCGACCCCGTAGCGCTGGAACATGGCGACTGGCGCGATCTCGCCGGCCGGCCGATGACGGCCGAGGCATGGGACGCCGCCCAAGGCTTCGAACTGCGGCTGCCCGATGGCGACGACACGCTGATCCTACGCTTCGATCGCCCCGCGCGCCGCGTGACGCTGGCCCGCGCGCGCATCCTCGACAGCCGCGCGGTTCCCGGCCAGAACGCGGCATGATCCCGCCGACCCCCGCGACCGACGCCGCGCCCGCCCGCCCGCTGCCGATCTGGCGGCATCTGTACGTTCAGGTGCTCGCAGCCATCGTGATCGGTGCGCTGATCGGGCATCTCTGGCCGGATACGGGCAAGGCGCTGAAACCGCTGGGCGACGGCTTCATCAAGCTGGTGAAGATGGTGATCGCACCGGTGATCTTCCTGACGCTGGCGGGCGGGATCGCCGGGATGCGCGAACTGGGGCAGGTGGGGCGCGTGGCGGCCAAGGCGCTCGGCTATTTCCTCGTCGTCTCCACCTTCGCGCTCTTCGTCGGGCTCGCCATCGGCAATCTGCTCCAGCCGGGCGCCGGGCTGCACGTCGATCCCGCCACGCTCGATGCCGGCGCGGTCGCGGGCTATGCCGCCGCCGCGCACGAGACGAGCCTCACCGGTTTCGCGATGGCCATCATCCCCGACACGATGGTCTCCGCACTCACCGAGGGATCGATCCTCCAGACGCTGTTCGTCGCGATTCTGTTCGGCGTCGCGCTGTCGCTCGTCGGCGAGCCCGCGCGGCCGGTGCTCGACCTGATCGAGCGGCTGACGCTGATCGTGTTCCGCATCGTCGGCATGCTGATGCGCCTCGCCCCCATCGGCGCGTTCGGCGCGATCGCCTTCACCGTGGGGGCCTATGGCGCGGGCAGCCTGGTGCAGCTCGGCGCGCTGGTCGCGACCTTCTATCTCACCGCGATCCTGTTCGTCGTCGTGGTGCTCGGCGCGATCGGCTGGGCGCACGGCTTTTCGGTGCTGCGCCTCGTCGCCTATCTGAAGGACGAATTGCTGCTGGTGCTCGGCACCTCGTCGTCGGAAGCCGCGCTGCCGAACCTGATGACCAAGCTGGAGGCGGCGGGCTGCGACCGGGCGATCGTCGGGCTGGTCGTGCCGACGGGCTATTCGTTCAACCTCGACGGCACCAACATCTATATGACGTTCGCCGCCTTGTTCATCGCGCAGGCGTGCGGCGTTCACCTGGCGTTCGGCGAGCAGCTGCTGCTGATGGGGGTCGCGATGCTGTCGTCCAAGGGGGCGGCGGGCGTGACGGGCGCGGGCTTCATCACGCTGGCGGCAACGCTGTCGATCGTGCCGTCGGTGCCGGTGGCGGGGATGGCGCTGATCCTGGGCGTCGATCGGTTCATGAGCGAATGCCGCAGCCTCACCAACTTCATCGGCAATGCGGTGGCGACGATCGTCGTCGCGCGCTGGGAGGGCGGGCTCGACCGCGCGCGGCTGACGGCGGCGCTCGGCGGCTGACGGGCTTTACCGCACGCGCCGGGCGGCATAGCATCCATGCACGCGAGACGCTCCTGACGGCGCCGCGATCGGGAGAGGCGCATGGGCCAGGATTACGTCATCGTCGGCGGCGGTTCGGCGGGGTGCACGCTCGCCGCGCGGCTGAGCGAGGATCCGGGCGTGTCGGTGCTGCTGCTGGAAGCGGGCGGGCGCAACACGAGCATGCTGGTGCGGATGCCCGCGGGCGTCTCGCAGATCATGAAGGACCGCAACGCCCATAATTGGGGCTTCCTGACCGAGCCCGAGCCGCATCTGGACGGCCGCCGCCTGTTCTGGCCGCGCGGCCGCGGGCTTGGCGGCAGTTCGGCGATCAACGGCATGATCTATATGCGCGGCCACCCGCAGGATTATGACGAATGGCGGCAGATGGGCCTGCCCGGCTGGTCGTTCGCCGACGTGCTGCCCTATTTCCGCAAGCTGGAACGCCACCATCGCGGCGGCGAGCTGCATGGGAGCGACGGCCCGCTCCACGTCTCGGCGGGCGAGAGCGACAGCCCGTTCAACGGCGCGCTGATCGCGGCGGGGGCGCAGGCCGGCTATCCGACCACGGAGGATTTCAACGGCGAGCGGTTCGAAGGCTTCGGCCCCTATGACCTCACCATTTCCAACGGCCGGCGGTGGAGCGCGGCGGAGGCGTATCTGCGGCCGGTGCTGGCGCGGCCGAACCTCACCGTCGTCACCGGCGCGCGCACCACGCGGATCGTCGTCGAACGCGGCCGGGCGGTGGCGGTGGAGTATGTCGCCGGGCGGCGGAAACAGGTGGTGCGCGCCGACGCCGCGCGCGAGGTGCTGCTATGTGCGGGCGCGGTGCAATCGCCGCAGATCCTCCAGACGTCGGGCATCGGCGATCCCGGGCGGCTGCGCGCGGCGGGCGTCGATGTAGTGCACGATCTGCCGGGCGTGGGCGAGAATCTGCAGGACCATCTCGACGTGATCCTCAACTGGCGCAGCAAGGGGCTGACGACCGTGTTCGCCGCGACCAAGGGGTGGCGGCAACTGGCGGTGGGCGTCGAATATCTCCTGCGCGGCACCGGGCTGGGGCGGCAGAATTTCCTCGAATCGGGCGCGTTCCTGCCGTCGCGGCCGGGGCTGTCGCGCCCCGACATCCAGATCCATGCGGTGCTGGCGATCATGCGCGAACATGGCAAGCACAAGCCCGTGGAGGACGGCTTCTCGCTGCATCTCTGCCAGCTCCGCCCCGAAAGCCGCGGCCGGATCGGCATCGCGTCGGCCGATCCCTTCGCCGATCCGGTGATTCACGCCAATTATCTCGCCAGCACCGAGGATCGCCGGGTGATGCGCGAGGCGGTGAAGATCGGCCGCGACGTGGCGTCGCAGGCCGCGCTCGATCCCTGTCGCGACGCCGAACTGGCGCCCGGCCCGGCGGTGCGCAGCGATGCCGAGATCGACGCCTGGGTGCGCGCCACCGCCGAGACGATCTACCACCCGGTCGGCACCTGCCGGATGGGCGCGGCGGACGATGCGCAGGCGGTGGTCGATCCCGAACTGCGCGTACGCGGCCTCACCGGGCTGCGCGTGGTGGACGCCTCGGTGATGCCCAATCTGGTCAGCTCGAACACCAACGCGCCGACGATCATGATCGCGGAAAAAGCGGCGGACATGATCCGGGCGAGCTGATCGGCTGGAGCGGGATGATCTTAGGATGCGGTGACCTTACCTCGGCCCCGTTCGCCCTGAGCCCGTCGAAGGGCCTGTACCGAATGCGAAGGCACGAGCGCGGAGAGCGTTGGACCCGCCTCCGATCAATCTGGTCAGCGCTGCATCCCGCGCATCATGTCGGCGGGCATCAGATTGTGGTTCAGATGCGCCATGATCCACACCGATCCGATCAGCACCAGCGCGCAGATCAGCACGCCGAACGCCAGCGCCAGCGTGTTGTTCGTGTTGTCGGGCCCGGTCGTGATGTGCAGGAAGAAGACGAGGTGCACGCCCATCTGCCCGATCGCCAGTGCGATCAGCGCGACGGGCACGCCGGGGCCCCAGATGAGCCCGTGCGTGCCGACGAGGACGAACGACGCCGCCGTCAGCAGTGCCGCAAGACCGAGGCCGATCGCATAGCCGCGCACGCCGCCCGCGATCGTGTCATGATCCTGCCCCTCGCCCGGCGCCGAATCCGCCTCGCCGCGCGCATGCTCGCGCCGTTCCTCGCTCATGCGCGCATCCCCAGCAGATAGACCACGGTGAACAACGCCACCCAGATGATGTCGAGCGCGTGCCAGAACAGCATGAAGCATTGCACGCGCCGCTCGATATCCGCGCGGAAGCCCTTCGCCCAGACCTGCGCCATCATCGTCGTCAGCCAGACGAGACCGAGCGTGACGTGAAGCCCGTGACAGCCGACGAGCGCAAAGAAGCTGGAGAGGAACGCGCTGCGCGACGGCCCCGCGCCTTCCCCGATCAGATGCGTGAATTCATGAAGCTCGCACGCCAGGAAGCCCGCGCCGAGCAGCGCGGTGGCCGCCATCGCCACCTGGAACCAGCGCGTGCTCTTCGCCTGCATCGCGATGCCGCCCATGCCGCAGGCGAAGCTGGACAGCAGCAGCAGCACGGTCTCCACCCCGACCAGCGGCAGCTCGAACAGGTCCTTGCCGCCGGGGCCGCCCGCGGTTTCCCCGGACAGCACCGCATAGGCCGCGAAGAAGCCCGAGAACATGATGAAGTCGGAAAGCAGGAAGATCCAGAAGCCGTAGGAGACGACGATCCGCTTGGGCGCGGGGCCGCGCTCGCTCAGCGGCGTGTCGCCGCGGCCGAACCGGTGCGGATCGCCCTGGGTCGATGCCGCGCTCATGCGACCGCATCCGGCGACAGGCCGAGCATCGCGGCCTTCGCACGCCGCCGCTCGTCGTCGAGGCGCTTGGCCTCTTCGGCGGAGATCTCATATTCGGTCTCGTTGCGCCACGCGAAGACCACGAAAGTGGCCCAGGCGCCCAGGAACCCAAGCCCCACCAGCCACCAGATGTGCCAGATCATCGCAAAGCCCAGCGCGGTCGCGAAGAAGGCGGTGACGAAGCCGGTCGGCGAATTCTGCGGCATCTCGAACGCCGCATAGTCGGGCCGCTCGCTCAATCGCTGCGTGTCGCGCGCCTTGGACTTGATGCTCCAATAGGCCTCCTCGCCGCGCACGTCGGGCAGCACCGCGAAGTTGAACGCCGGCGGCGGCGAGGTCGTGATCCATTCCAGGCTGCGGCCGTCCCACGGATCGCCCGTCGTGTCGGCCAGCGCCTCGCGGTCGCGGATCGAGACGTAGAGCTGGATGGCGAGGCAGGCGATGCCGCACGCGATCAGCGCGGCACCCAGCGCCGCGACCTGAAGCCAGGGCTGCCATTCGGGCACGTCGTAATGCTGCAGCCGCCGCGTCATGCCCATCAGGCCCAGCACATAGAGCGGCATGAAGGCGACGTAGAAGCCGATGATCCAGAACCAGAACGCCGCCTTGCCCCAGCCCTCGTGCAGGCGGAAGCCGAACGCCTTGGGAAACCAGTAGGTATAGCCCGCGAACGCGCCGAACAGCACGCCGCCGATGATGACGTTGTGGAAATGCGCGACGAGGAACACCGAATTGTGCAGCACGAAATCGGCGGGCGGCACCGCGAGCAGCACGCCCGTCATGCCGCCGATCACGAACGTCACCATGAAGCCGATCGACCACAGCATCGGCACCGAGAAGCGGATGCGGCCGCCATACATGGTGAACAGCCAGTTGAAGATCTTCACCCCCGTGGGCACCGCGATAATCATCGTCGTCACGCCGAAGAAGCCGTTCACGTCGGCGCCCGCGCCCATGGTGAAGAAATGGTGCAGCCACACCATCCAGGCGAGCAGGCAGATCGCCATGGTGGCGATAATCATCGAGCGATAGCCGAACAGCGGCTTGCCGGAAAAGGTGGAGACGACCTCGCTGAAGATGCCGAACGCGGGCAGGATCAGGATATAGACTTCCGGATGGCCCCAGGCCCAGATGAGGTTGACGAACATCATCTGGTTGCCGCCGGCATCGCCGGTGAAGAAGTGGAAGCCGAGATAGCGATCGAGGATCAGCATCGCGAGCGTGGCGGTGAGGATCGGGAAGGCCGCGACGATCAGCAGATTGGTGGCAAGACTGGTCCAGCAGAACATCGGCATGCGCGTATAGCCCATGCCGGGCGCGCGCAGCTTGAGGATGGTGGTGACGAGATTGACCCCCGACAGCAGCGTGCCCACGCCCGAGATCTGCAGCGCCCAGAGATAATAATCGACGCCGACGCCCGGCGAGAAGCGGAGCTCGGACAGCGGCGGATAGACCACCCAGCCCGTCTTCGCGAACTCGCCGACGATCAGGCTCATGTTGATGAGCAGCGCGCCGCTCGCGGTCAGCCAGAACGACACCGAATTGAGCGTCGGGAACGCCACGTCGCGCACGCCGAGCTGGAGCGGCAGCGCGAAGTTCATGAGACCGATCATGAACGGCATCGCCACGAAGAAGATCATGATCGTGCCGTGCGCGGAAAAGATCTGGTCGTAATGGTCGGGTGGCAGATAGCCCGGCGCGTTCATCGCCACCGCCTGCTGCGCGCGCATCATCGCCGCATCGACGAAGCCGCGCACCAGCATGACGAGCGCGAACAGGCAGTACATCACGCCGATCCGCTTGTGATCGACGCTCGTGATCCATTCGCGCCACAGATAGGGGATATGCCCTGCACGCCAGACCCAGAGCAGCACGCCGAGCAGCACCGTGCCGACGAGCCCCGCCGCGACCAGCGGGATCGGCTGGTCGAACGGGATCGCGTCCCATCCGAGCTTACCGAATAGGGTCATCGATCCTCCCGTCCGTCCTGCGCGGTCTTGGCGGTGGCGGTGCCGGCCTGGCGGATCGCCGCTTCGAAGAGATGCGGCTGGACCTGCCCGAAGGTGACGGGCGCCGCGCTGGCATGCACCCGCGCCAGTTGCAGATAGGCGCGCGCATCGAGCGTGCGCCCGGCCGCCCGCGTGCCCGCGACCCAGTTCGCGAACTGCGCCGGCGGCATCGCGTCCACCGCGAACGTCATGTCGGCAAAGCCCTTGCCGCTATAATGCGCGGAGATTCCGTGGAAGCGCCCGATCCGGTCCGCACGCAGGTTGAGCTGCGCCTCCATGCCCGACATCGCATAGATCTGGCTGCCGAGCTGCGGCACGAAGAAGCTGTTCATGACGGTCGCCGAGGTGATCCGGAAATGCACCGGCGTGCCGACCGGGATCGCCAGCCGGTTGATGCTGGCGATGCCCTGGTCGGGATAGATGAACAGCCATTTCCAGTCGAGCGCCACGACCTCCACCTCGATCGGCCGGGTGCGGCCGGGGATCGGCCGCGCGGGATCGAGGTCGTGGCTGGCGATCCAGGCGAGGCCGCCGAGGAAGATGATGACGAGCGCCGGGATCGACCAGACGAGCAGCTCCAGCCGGCCCGAATAGGACCAATCGGGCAAGTGCCGGGCGCGGGTGTTGCCGGCGCGGAACCACCAGGCGAAGGCAAGCGTCAGCACGATCACCGGCACGACGATCGCGAGCATGATGGCCAGCGAGTTGAAGAGCAGCAGCCGCTCTCCCGCCGCGACCGGGCCCGCCGGATCCAGCACGCCCTGCCCGCAACCCGTCAGGAGAGGACATGTCGCGGGCGCGACCCACCTGAGCGCGCTGCGGCTGGACACGGCGCACCGAAGAAGGGAAAAACGGCGTTGCACCGCAGTATGATAGCCGTACATGCCGGCGGACGCCACCCGTCGTCATGCCAACATGGGTTGCGTGACGCGCAAGTCTTGCCGCATCGGTTCATCGGATTAAGAACGTCCGGATGCCATCCCCCCTTCGCAGCGCGCTCTACATGCCCGCCTCCAACGCCCGCGCGATCGCCAAGGCGCGCAGCCTCGCCTGCGACGCGGTGATCCTCGACCTGGAAGACGCGGTGGCGCCCGAGGAGAAGGCCCGCGCCCGCGACCAGGCGGTGGCAGCGGTGCGCGACGGCGGGTTCGGGCACCGCCGGCTGGTGGTGCGCGTGAACGGCGCGGACACGCCGTGGCATGCCGAGGATCTGGCGGCGCTCGCGAGCGTCGCGCCGGATGCGGTGCTGTTCCCCAAAGTGGCGGATGCGGCGGGACTGCACGCGGCGCGCGCGGCGCTCGGCGATCGCGGCCCCGAGGTGTGGGCGATGATCGAGACCTGTGCCGCGATCCTCGATCTGGGCGCGCTCGCGTGTGCGGCGGCGCCCACCGGCACGAGCGCGCTGGTGTTCGGCGGCAACGACCTCGCCAAGGAGATGCGCTGCACGCCCGGCGCCACCCGCACGCCGCTGCTGCCCGCGCTGACGCTCACCATATGCGCGGCGCGCGCCGGCAACATGATCGCGCTGGACGGCGTGTCCAACGCGATCGACGATGCCGAGGCGCTGGCGGTCGAATGCGCGCAAGGAGCGGCGATGGGGTTCGACGGCAAGACGCTGATCCACCCGGCGCAGATCGCCGCCGCCAACGCGGCCTTCGCGCCCGACGCCGCGACGCTCGAATGGGCCCGCGCGGTGATCGCCGCCTTTGCCGATCCCGCCGCCGACGGGCGCGGCGCGATCCGGCTGGGTGGCGCGATGGTGGAGCGGCTGCACCTGGCCGAGGCCGAACGCCTCGTCGCGATCGCCGGATCGTCTGCCCCTGTCCGGAGTTTGGGGACGGGACTGCCTTTCGCTACGCGCCCTGCCAGCCACGATCCGGAATGACGATGACCGAAGCGCCTCTCGCCACCATGCCCGATGCGGATTCCTATCGGGCGATGTTCATGGCGATCGACACCGGCGTCTGCATCGTCGAAGTCCTGTTCGCGGACGATCGCGCGACCGATTACCGGTTCATCGACGTCAACCCCGCCTTCGAACGCGCGACCGGGCTCGTGGACGCGGTGGGCCGCACGGCGAGCGAACTCGTTCCCGATCTCGAACGGCGCTGGTTCGACGTCTATGGATCCGTCGCGCGGACGGGCAAGCCCGCCCGGTTCGAGGATCGGGTGGCGGCACTCGACCGATGGTTCGACGTGCAGGCGTTTCGCGTGGGCGAGCCGGGGCAGAACCGGATCGCGATCGTGTTCGACGACATCTCCGAACGGCGCCGCAGCGAGCAGGCGCTGCGCGACAGCCAGGAGCAGCTGAACCAGGCGCTGTCGGCCGGAAACGGCGTCGGCACCTGGATCTGGTATGTGGCGAGCGACCGGGTGACGTCGGACGCACGCTTCGCCGCGCTCTACGGCGTCGATCCCGAACGCGCCGCCGCTGGCGCGCCGATCAGCGAATTCTTCGCCGGCATCCATCCGGGCGACCGGCCCCGCGTCCAGGCGTCGGTCGATCGCGCGCTGACGACGGGCGCGCTCTTCCGCGAGGAATACCGGCTCGTTCAGGCGGATGGCTCGATCCGCTGGGCCGCCGCCGAGGGGCGGTGCTCGTTCAACCCGGACGGCAGCCCGCTGCATTTCCCGGGCGTCAGCTTCGACATCACGCACCGCAAGGCCGCCGATGCGCGCCAGGCGACCTTGCTCGACCTCAGCGACCGCATCCGCGACCTGACCGATCCGACCGAGATCGCCTATGTCTCCTGCGAAGTGCTGGGCCGCACGCTCGACGTGAGCCGCACCGGATACGGCGTGATCGACAAGGTGGCGGAGACGATCACGATCGATCGCGACTGGAACGCGCCGGGCGTGAGCACGATCGCCGGCGTGCTGCATTTCCGCGATTACGGCACCTATATCGACGATCTGAAGGCCGGAACGACCGTCGTGGTGCCCGATGCCGAACAGGATCCGCGCACGCGCGACACCGCCGCCGCGCTGAAGCGGATCGCCGCGCAATCCTTCGTCAACATGCCGCTTCTCGAACAGGGCCGCTTCGTGGCGCTGATCTACGCCAACCATGCCTCCCCACGCGTCTGGACCGAGGACGATCTCCTGCTGATCCGCGAAGTGGCCGAACGCGTGCGCGTCGCCACCGAACGCGTCCGTTCGGAGGCGGGGCTGCGCGAGAGCGAAGAGCAGTTCCGCGTGTTCGCGCAAGCCGTGCCCAACCAGATCTGGGCGGCGCATGCCGATGGCCATCTCTATTGGTTCAACGAGCAGGTCTATGCCTATGGCGGCTGGGAACCGGGTTCGCTCGACGGGCCCGAGGCGTGGCCCGCGGTGATCCATCCCGACGATCTCGCCCGCGCCGCGCAGGCATGGACCCGGTCGCTCGACACCGGCGCCATCTACGAAACCGAATTCCGAATCCGCAGCGTCGCCGGCGAATATCGCTGGTTCCTCGTCCGCGCCGAGCCGGTGCGCGGCGCCGATGGCGCGATCACCCGCTGGGTGGGCACCAACACCGATATCGACGACGCCAAGCGCCAGGCCGCGCGGCTGGCCGAGCTGAACGACACGCTGGAAGAGCAGGTCGCGGCGCGCACGCACGACCTGATGAAGGCGGAGGAGGCGCTGCGCCAGAGCCAGAAGATGGAGGCCGTCGGCCAGCTGACCGGTGGCCTGGCGCATGATTTCAACAATCTGCTCACCGGCATCTCGGGCAGCCTCGAGATGATGAGCGTGCGGATGGCGCAAGGGCGGCTGAGCGACGTCGAGCGCTATTCGCTCGCCGCGCAGGGCGCCGCCAAGCGCGCCGCCGCGCTCACCCACCGGCTGCTCGCCTTTTCGCGGCGGCAGACGCTCGACCCGCGCCCGACCGACGTGAACCGCCTCGTGGCGGGCCTGGAGGAGCTGGTGCGCCGGACGGTCGGCCCGTCGGTCGAGCTGGAGGTGGTGGCCGCGGGCGGCCTGTGGCCGACTTTGGTCGATCCCAACCAGCTCGAGAACGCGCTACTCAATCTGTGCATCAACGCGCGCGACGCAATGCCCGATGGCGGCCGGCTGACGATCGAGACGGGCAATCGCTGGCTCGACGAGCGCGCGGCGCGCGAACGCGATCTGCCGCCGGGCCAATATGTGTCGCTGTGCGTCTCGGACACCGGCACCGGGATGACACCCGACGTCATTGGCAAGGCGTTCGATCCGTTCTTCACGACCAAGCCGATCGGCGTCGGCACCGGGCTCGGCCTGTCGATGATCTACGGCTTCGCGCGCCAGTCGGGCGGGCAGGTGCGGATCTATTCCGAGGTGGGCGACGGTGCGCTGATCTGCATCTACCTGCCGCGCCACCTGGGCCCTGCCGAGGAACCCGAAGATCCCGCCGAACTCGCCGATGCCCCGCGCGCCGTCGCGGGGCAGACGGTGCTGGTGGTGGACGACGAACCGACGGTGCGGATGCTGGTGGTCGAGGTGCTCGAGGAGCTGGGCTATGCCGCGATCGAGGCGGGCGACGGCGCCGCTGGCCTCAAGATCCTGGAATCGGACGTGCGGATCGATCTGCTCGTCACCGATGTCGGCCTGCCCGGCGGCATGAACGGCCGCCAGATGGCCGATGCCGCGCGCGTCCATCGCCCCCGGCTGAAGATCCTGTTCATCACCGGCTATGCCGAGAATGCGGTGGTCGGCAACGGGCATCTCGATGCGGGGATGCACGTGATGACCAAGCCGTTCGCGATGGAAGCGCTGGCGGCGCGGATCAAGGCGCTGATCGACGCGGGCGGGTAGCGGACCGCGTCAGAGGCGCCGCGCCAGCCAGATCCGGTGGCGCGCGCCCCTTGCGCCGCGCGCGCGGACGTCGTGCTCGTCGACCGTAAATCCCGCATCGCCCAGCCGCGCCGTGAAGCGCCGATCGGGCGCCGCGGACCAGATCGCGAGCGCACCGCCCGGCCGCAGCGCAGTGCGCGCGCGTGCGAGCCCGGCGGCGCCATAAAGGCGATCATTGCCGGGGCGGCTCAGCCCATCCGGGCCATTGTCGACGTCCAGCAGGATCGCGTCCCACCCGCCCTGCCCGATCGCGTCGCCGACATCGCCTTCGAACACGTCGACGCGCGGATCGTCGAGGCTGCCCGCGAAGATCCCGGCCATGGGCCCGCGCGCCCATGCGATGACGGCGGGCACCAGCTCGGCCACCGTGACGGCGGCATCGGGGGCGAGCATCGCCAGCGCCGCCCGCAGCGTGAAGCCCATGCCAAGGCCGCCGATCAGCACCCGCGCGTCCGGGCCGAGCGCGGCGCAGCCCAGCGTCGCGAGTGCCTCTTCGGACCCGCTCAATCGGCTGTTCATCAGCTCGTTGCCGCCGAGCATGATCGAATATTCGTCGCCGCGGCGATAGAGCCGCAGCTCGCCGCCGCCCGGCACCGCCGCGCTGTCGAGCAGGACGCGCGGGATCATCGCCGCGTCGCCGTCACGTCCGCCGCGCTCCAGCCGCCGCCCAGCGCCTGATAGAGCGCCACATAGGCGTCGAGACGGTCGGCGGTCGCCTGCACCAGCGCGAGCTGGGCCGAGAGCAGGCCGCGCTGCGCGTCGAGCTGGTCGATATAGCCCGAATAGCCGGCGCGGTAGCGGTTGGAGGCGTTGCGCAGCGCCGCCGCAAGCGCATCGCGCTGGCCGGTCAGGGCGACTGCCTGCTGGCCCGACCGCTGCACGCCCGCGAGCGCATCGTCCACGTCGCGAAAGGCCGCAATCGCGGCGCGGCGATAGGCGAACGCCGCCTGGTCGCGCGCGGCCGCGCTCGCATCCGCCTGCGCGCGGCGGCGACCGCCGTCGAAGACGGGCGCGAGCACGCTGCCGCCCAGCGAGAACACGCCGATCGGATTGGCGAGGATCGTCGAGAACAGCACGCCGACCGATCCCGTCAGCGACACGTCCGGCAGCAGCGCGGCGCGCGCGGCATCCAGGCTGCGATCGGCGGCGACCAGATTCTGCTCCGCCTGATAGAGATCGGGGCGGCGGCGCAGCAGATCGGCGGGCAGGCCGTCCGGCACCGGCGGGGGCTGCAGCCGGTCGAGCGGCAACCCCCGCGGGATCGGGCCGGGAACGCTGCCGATCAGCAGGTTCAGCGAATCCTCCGCGCGCGTGATCGCGAGCTGCGCCTGCGGCACGAGCTGCTCGGTGGCGTGATATTCGCCCTCCGCCTGCCGCAGCTCGAGATTGGAGGTATAGCCCGTCTCCGCGCGGCGGCGCGCGATCCGCAGCGCTTCGCCCCGCGCCGCCAGCGTCTGCCGGGCGACCGCCAGCCGCAGGTCGAGCGCGCGCAGCCCGATATAGCCAGTCGCCACCGCACTCGCGACCGCCAGCCGCACCGCGTCGCGCGCGCCGACGCTGGCGAGCGCCTGCGCGCGGGCCGCAGCACTCGACGCGCGGAGGCGGCCGAAGAGATCCAGATCGTACGACACGCTCACTTCGGGCGAGACGCCGAACGCGGTATAGGGGTTGGCGAAGGCGTCGAGCGTCCGCGCCTCCGATGTCGGCACGCCGAGGCTCGTCTCGGGCGTGCGCTGGGCGCGGGCGACGCGGGCGGTGGCGCGCGCCTGTTCGATGCGCGCGACGGCGATCGCCAGATCGTCGTTGTCGGCAAGCGCGCGGTCGACGAGCCCGGTCAGCACGGGATCGCCGAACGCCTGCCACCAATCGGCGCGGATCGGCTGGCCGGGCCCGAGCGCGGTGCGCCAGGCGGGCGGCGGCACGACGGCGGCGGCGCCCGGCGGCGACGTCCGCGGCCCGGCACAGGCGGCGAGCGTCGCGGCGAGCGCCAGCAGGCCCGTCGCCCGCATAGCGGATCGTTGGCGGAACGGAGCCGCGATCGTCACCGCACCCGCGGCCCGTCCGTCGTATCGACATCGGCCTGCACCGACATGCCCGGCCGCAGCCGGGCACGCAGCGGCTGACCCGGATCGACGCGGATCCGCACCGCGATGCGCTGCGGCACCTTGGTGAAATTGCCGGTCGCGTTGTCGGCCTTCAGCACCGCGAATTCGGACCCCGCGGCGGGCGAGATCCGCTCGATCCGGCCGGTCAGCCGCGCATTGGCGAGCGCGTCGACGGTGAAGGATACGGGCTGGCCGATCGTCATCCGCGCGGTCTGCGCCTCCTTGAAGTTCGCGATCACCCAGGTGTCGGGCGGGACCAGGAACATGAGCTGCGATCCCGCGGTAACATATTGGCCGACGCGCACCCCCACCTCGCTCAGCCGGCCGCCTTCCGGCGCGCGGATCACGGTATTGGCCAGATCGATCCGCGCGAGCTGGCGCGCCGCCTCCGCGCCCGACACGCCCGCCTGCTGCCCGCCGCGCCCCACGATCACGGTGCGGATATCGGCGCGCGCGATGTCGCGCGCGGCTTTCGCCTGCTGCACCTGCGCCTGCGCCTGGCGGAGCGCGGCGAGCGTCTGGTCGCGTTCGCGCAAGGATACGGAGCCGTCGGTGACGAGATCGTTCACCCGGTTCATGTCGGCCTGCGCGCGCAGCAATTGCGCGCCGGCATTGGCGACCGCGGCATCCTGGACGGCGAGGCTGGCGGCGCGCGAGGCCGCAGACTGGCGGCTGTTCGCCAAGGTCGCCGCCTGCGCATCGACCTGTGCCTGCGCCTGATCGACGCGCTGGCGATAGATCCGGTCGTCGATCGTGA
This sequence comes from Sphingomonas sp. GC_Shp_6, assembly GCF_026540835.1. NCBI lineage: Bacteria > Pseudomonadati > Pseudomonadota > Alphaproteobacteria > Sphingomonadales > Sphingomonadaceae > Sphingomonas > Sphingomonas sp. GC_Shp_6. The sequence goes on from NZ_JALNUO010000019.1 coordinate 34,941, forward strand.
CGAGCGGCTGGCCGGCGGCGACGGTGTCGAAATCATGCACCAGCACGCGCGTCACATAGCCGCTCACCTGCGGGCTGATGACGGTGGTGCGCCCGCGGACATAGGCGTTGTCGGTCGATTGCCGCGCGCCCGAAAAGGGCGGCAGCCGCCACGCCGCGAGCACCGCGCCCACCCCGACGATGGCGATCAGCAGGATGACGAGCAGCGACACGCGCCCCGGCCGCGGCGGCGTCCATCCCGTGCCGGCACTGGCGGCCGCGGGCGCGCTCCGTTCGGCGGCGCGTTCCTCGGTGACGGGGGCGCGGGGATCGGTCATGCCGCCACCAGCGCGCGCCGCGCGCGGCGACCCCGTCGCCACAGGATGAACATCAGATAGGCGGTCGTCACCCCCGACAGCGCCGCGACCAGGCGAAACACGTCGTCATAGGCGAGCACATTGGCCTCGCGCGTGACCGTCTGCGACAGGAGCGCGGTGCCCTCCGCGCGCTGCAGCACCGGATCGCCCACCACCCGGCCGACCGCCGCGCCGCCGGCCGCGAGACGCTGGGTCACGATCGGATCGGTCGGGTCGATCGTCTGGACGAGCGCGGCGCTGTTCGCCTTCTCGCGGATCGTCTGATAGGTGCCGAGCGCCGCCGATCCCGCCAGCGTGCCGATGCTGTTCAGGATGCCGAACAGCACGAAGAAGGTGATGACGTGGCCCGCCCCTTCCTTCAGCGCGCGGGTCATTCCGAACAGCAGGGCGGGCCCGATGAAGAAGGTGGCGGAAAAGGCGATCAATCCCTGAGTCACGTACATCTCGGGCGCGCGGGTCAGGCTGGTGGCGTGCGAATCGGCGAAGGCGGCGACCGCGACGAGCCCGATCGCCAGCATGATCGGGTGCGTCAGCCGCTCCGGATCGATCGTCACCGCGCTCGCCACCACGCCGAGCACCGACGCGACCGAGATGATGGCGAAGAGCACGCCCATCTGGTCGTTGTTCTGGCCCAGCACGTTGAGCAGGCCCACGGCCCCATAGGTCTGTTCGGAGAGCACGATACGCGCCATGAGGGTGACGACCGTGAAGCGCAAGATGTCGGCGCTTCCCAGCCACCGCGTGTTGAGCAGCGGATTGGCGCGACGATGCTCGATCGCGATCGCGGCGAGGAACAGCGGGATCGCCGCCGCCAGCGCCCAACCGATCCATGCCGCCTGCGTCCACCAGACGTAACGCCCCTCGCCCAGCACCGCCGCGACCAGCGCCATCGCCCCCGTGAACAGCGCGAAGGTGACGAAGTCGAGCGGCTCGAACGCGCGGCGCCGCTCGGTGGGCGGCAGGCGCAGCAGGCTGACACCCGCAAGGCACAACAGCGCGAGCCCCAGCTCGAACAGGTACAGCGTGCGCCACTGCGACATGGCGAGCAGGTCGGGCGAGAACAGCCGCGCGATCGGCGTGGCGCATTGCGGGATGCCGATCCCGATCACGATCGCCTTTAGCCGCCACCGCGCGGGCAGCGCCTGCATCATGTAATAGAGCGCCAGGCTGCTGAGCGCCGCCCCCGCCATCCCGCTGGCCGCGCGCACCGCGATCGCGGACGCGAAGCCATGCACCAGCAGATGCGCCGCGGTGAACAGCACGTAGAAGCCGAGGAAGATCATCGCGAACGGCCTGAGGCCATATTGCTGGCGGAATTTGATGAGCAGCAGGTTCATCGACGCGTTGGTCATTACATAGGCGGTCGGCAGCCAGGCGATCTCGGCGGGATCGAGGCCCAGCCCGCCCTGCAGCGTCGGCAGGTTGACCGAGATGAGCGCGGTGCCGAACCCGCCCGTCAGCCCGAGCAGCACGCCCATCGCGCCATAAGCGAGGCGCACCGCCGGCCGGTGCACGGGGTTGGCGGGCGATCCCGGAATGGCGGGCCGCTCGTGCTCGGCGAACTGCCAGTCCTGTTCGCGCAGGATGTTGCGGATCGGCGAGAACATGGCGGCCGTCATAACCGGATCGGCCCGCAAAGCCATGCCTGGTGCTCAGGCGGCGATCGTGTCGTCCGCCACGAGCCAGTCGGTCGCGACCTCGCCATAGCGGTCGACGAAGCCCGTCATCGCCACCAGCGCCGCCTCGTCCACCAGCCGCAGCCGCCGGCCGCTGCGCACGATCATGCCGAGCCGCTCCATCTCGCGCAGCGTGCGGTTGACGTGCACCTTGGTGGTGCCGATCGCATCGCCGATATCGGTCTGGGTGAGCGGCAGGTCGATCGAGTCGACCACGCCGCCTGCGGTCGCGCGAAGCCGGGCGAAGATGTCGAGCAGCAGCATCACCATGCGCTCGAGCGCGGGGCGGCGGCCGACGGCGGTCAGCCGGTCGCCCATCGCGACATTCTCGGCCGACGCCACCGCATAGAGCAACCCGGCGAGCCGCGGGTGCGTGCGGAACAGCAGGCCCAGTTCCGACTTCGGCACCTCGGACACGATGCAGTCGCTGATCGCGGTGATCGTGGCCGAGGCCTGCGCCCAGGCGATGCTCGACGTGCCGATCAGATCGCCGGCATAATGGAAGCGGGTGATCTGGCGCGCGCCCGAGACGAGGCGCAGCGACGAATGGAGCCAGCCCTGCTGCACCACGAAGAGCGAGGTGCTGAGCCCGCCCTCGTGCAGCAGCACATGGCCGGGCGCCAGACGCCGTTCGCCCTTTTCGAACAGCGCGAGCGCCTCGCGTTCGTCGGCGGTCAGCGGCAGATAATGCGACAGCCGCTGGACGATGGCGTTCGGCCGGAGGCGGGACATAGGGTCGATCATGGCCCGACGATGCCACGCACGCCCGCTCGCCGCAACGGGGCCGCCGACGTTCGCAAAGGATCGCGCCGCTAAAGTTCGATGACGTTACTTTGATCCGTTCGCCCCGAGCTTGTCGAAGGGCCGGTCTCAATTGCAAAGGCATGCCTGCGGAGCGCGTGCTTCGACAAGCTCAGCACGAACGGATCTCGTGATCGATCACGCGGATGGCATCCGGTCTAGCCCTCCATCGCCTCGAGCAGATCGAGGATGCGTTCGGCGCGGTCGTCGGGGGCGTCGATGCGCTGGGCGAGCACCCAGCGATCGCCCTTCGCCACCCAGCCCCCGGGCGCATCGCCCTTGTGCCGCGGGGTGAGCGCGATCGCCGCCGGCCCGGCATCGATCCGGTAGATGCCCGCCGCCCGCGCTGCCACGCGGATCCGCGCGAGCAGCACCAGCCGGGCGGCATCGTCGGGGATCGCGCCGAACCGGTCCTCCAGCTCGGCCTCGAACGCATCGACCGCCGCCCCGTCCATCAGCCGCGCGAGCCGGCCATAGAGCGCGAGCCGCACCTCGATCTCGGGGATCCACGCCTCCGACAGCCGCCCGGCGAGCCCCAGATGCAGTTCGGGCGTCCATTCGTCGACCGTCTCGCCGCGCGCGCTGCGCAGCGCCTGGCCGAGCAGATGCTGGTACAGGTCGATCCCGATCAGCTTCATGTGCCCGGCCTGCGCCTCGCCCATCAGGTCGCCCGCGCCGCGCAGATCGAGGTCGCGCGCGCTGATCGCGAATCCGGCGCCCAGCCGGTCGAACGCCTGGAGCGTGCGCAGCCGCTTCAGCGTGGCCTCGGCGACCTTCGTGTCGGCATCGGTGGTGAGCAGAACCTGCCCGCGCCGGCCGCTGCGCCCGACGCGCCCGCGCAACTGGTGGAGCTGCGACAGGCCGAAGCGATCGGCATGGTGGACGATCATCGTGTTCGCGCGCGGCACGTCCAGCCCGGCCTCGATGATGTTGGTCGCCAGCAGCACGTCGCCGCCGCTGTCCCCCGTGCCGTTCGCGAAGCCGACCATCGCCTCGTCGATCTCGGCCACGGGCATCTTGCCATGCGCCTGGACGAGCCGGATCTCGGGCACCAGCGCGGCGATCCGCGCGGCCAGCGGCGCCATGTCCGCGATCCGCGGCACCACGACGAAGCTCTGCCCGCCGCGGCCATGTTCGCGCAGCAGCGCGGTGCGGATCGTCTCGGGCACGAAGGGCTGCACCGCGGTACGGATCGGCTGGCGCCGCGCGGGCGGGGTCGCGATCACCGACATCGCCTGAAGCCCGACCATCGCCGATTGCAGCGTGCGCGGGATCGGCGTGGCGCTGAGCGTCAGCAGATGCCCGGCGCCGAGCGCATGGAGCTTCGCCTTGTCCGCCGCGCCGAAACGCTGTTCCTCGTCGATCACGACGAGCGCCAGGTCGCGATACGCCACGCCCTTGCCCGCCACCGCGCCGGTGCCGATCACGACGCGGATCGATCCGTCCGCCAGGCCGGCCTTCACCCGCGCCTTCTCGGCGGCGCTCGACAGGCGCGACAGGCCGGCGACGCCGATCCCGCTGCCCTCGAAGCGCCGCGCGAAGGTTTCCAGATGCTGGCGCACCAGCACCGTCGTCGGCGCGGCGATCGCGACCTGCCGCCCGGCCAGCGCCACCAGTGCGGCGGCACGCAACGCTACCTCGGTCTTGCCATAGCCGACATCGCCGATCACCAGCCGGTCCATCGGCTTGCCGCTCGCCAGATCGGCGCGGACGGCGGCAATGGCGCGCGCCTGATCGGGCGTCTCGGTGAAGGCGAAGCCCGCCGCGAACCGCTCATAGGCCGAGGGATCGGGCACGATCGGATCCGTGGTGCGCGCGTCGCGCTCGGCCGCCATCGCCGCCAGCCCCTTGGCGCTTTCGGCGATGGCGGCGTCGATCGCGCCGCGCCGCTTGATCCAGGTATTGCCGTCGAGCGCGTCGAGCGTCACCGCATCGGCATCCGCGCCATAGCGCCAGATCCGGTCCGCTTCCGCGACCGGCACGAGCCGTTTGCCGTCCTTGGCATAGCCCAAGACGATCGCGTCGCCCTCGGCTTCGGTGAATTCCAGCCCCTCTACGGTGCCGATGCCGAACGTTTCGTGGACGATTACGTCGCCGACATGGAGTTCGGCGGCGGCGGCGAAGACCGCGGCGCCGGCGGCGGGCGCCATCTCGTCGCCCCGCGCGCGGCCGCCGAGCAGGTCGCCGCCCGCGACGACGGTGAGCCCCGCGATCGCGAAGCCGCGATCGACCGGCGCGACCAACGTCATCGCGGTGCCCGCCGGTGCGGCCTGCGCCTCCCGAAGGCTGGCGACGGGCGTGAAACCGCCGGCCGCCTTCAGCCGCGAGCCCAGGAAGCGGAGGTCGCGCGGCGATCCCGCCAGCAGCAACCGGCCGTCCGCCAGCGCCTCCTTGGCGAAGCGCGCGAACGCCCGCAGCGGATCGCGGCGCTCGACGAAGCGCGGCACCGCGTCCGCCGCCACCGGCTCGATCCGCGCGCGCCCGCCCAGCGCCGCGCGCCACGCCGACTCGTCCACCAGCCCGGACGCCGCACCCGCGATCCGCAGGAACCGCGCGCGGCGCGCATCGCCGTCCGCATCGATGCCGAACGCGGCGCCGGGCAGATGATCCAGCAGCGCCACCCCGGCCTCGACCGCGGGCTCGCTCGCGCGGCCGATCTCCACTGCGTCGCGCGGCGCCTCGCTGCGCTGGGTGACAGGATCATAATCGCGGATGGCGGTCACGCGGCCGTCGGCCACCTCGATCCGAACGGGCATCGGGTGATCGGCGGGAAAGATGTCGACCACCTCGCCGCGCACCGCGACCTCGCCCGGATCGTCCACCCGGTCGTCGGCCACATAGCCGAGGCCGGATGCGAGTTCGGCGAACTGGTCGAGATCGAGCGCGTCGCCCACCGCGAAACGCGGCGGCGCGGTGTCGAACGCGGCCGGCACCGCATAGCGGATCGCGGTCGCCTCGGCGGTGATGACGAGCGCCGCGGGCGCGCGGTCCGCCACCGCCAGCGCGGTGCGCAACCGACGGAGCGCCGCGACGCGACGCCCGACATTGGCGGGTGAGGGCGGCGCGGCATCGCCCGGCAGCGCGTCGCTCGAGGGCACATGGACGACCGTGCGTTCGGGCGCGAAGGCCGCGAGCGCGGCGGCGATGGCTTCGGCGCGCTGCTCGTCGGCGGCGGCGAACATGATGTCGCCGGCTTCACCCGCGAGGCGCGCCGCGATCACCGCCACGGGCACCATCTCCACCGTTCCGCCGTCGCCCGCTGCCGCCATCGTCATCTCCCCACACCGGCCTCATCCCGGAAAGTCAGGGAATTGGAGGGGCATAACGTGGCTTGCTTCACGCGCGTTCCCGGCCGGAGGCGAATAGGCGATGCCGGACCGCTCGCGCTCGGTATGGTCCGTCACGCGCCTGAAAAGACCGCGCCGGGATCGGAACCGTCCTGGGTCCGTAACGGTTTGATCGGACGGTGTGAGCAACGAGGCATGGGGATTATGGGCAAGGGATGTCTGCTGTGGTTGTTGGGCGTGCCGATCCCGGTCATCATCGTCCTGTGGCTGATATTCCGCTAAGGTCCGACGCACGCGCCGTCGCGGGACAAGGGGCGATCGCGTGCCCCAGTTGCGGCGAGATCCAGACCGTCCCCATCCTTCGCCCCAGCGAGGATGCGCGCTGCCGGCGATGCCGCAGCGTGCTGGAGCGGACGCGGGGCACGAACATCGGCGCCGGCGCGGCCTGCGCGCTCGCCACCTTCGTTTTCCTCATCCCCGCCAACCTGATGCCGCTCTACCGCGTGGAGCTGCTGACTGGTTCGCGCGCGAGCCATGTCGTCTCGGGCGTGCGGCTGTTCTGGGAGGAGCATTGGCCGCTGCCCGCGATCGCGATGCTCGTCTTCGTCTGCATCCTGCCGCTACTGCGCTTCGGGCTGCTCACCTTCGTGCTCGGCATGGTGCGCGCCGGGCGCGGCTCGCCCCGGCTGGGGGCGGCGTTCCGCGTCGCGCAGACCTTGGGCGTCTGGGCGATGCCCGAGGTCATGCTGCTCGGCATCTATGTCGCCTACGGCCGCTTGGGGGCGCTGTTCGATCTCAAGACGGGAGGCGGCGCGATCTTCATGGCGGCGGCGACGGTGACCGCGCTGCTGACGCGCGCCTTTCTCGACGAACGCGCGGTGTGGCGCGCGATCCTGCCCGAGGCGCCCGCGCCCGATGGCCCCGCGCTGTCATGCGAGGCGTGCGCGCGCGTGCTGCCGCGATCGGCCGAGGGCCAGGATTGCCCGCGCTGCGGCGCCAGCCTCGAAACGCGCAAGACGAACAGCGTGGCGCTCACGATGGCGCTCGTCGCGGCCGGCCTGATCTTCTACCTGCCCGCCAACCTGATGCCGATGGCGATGACGATCCAGTTGACCGATCCGTCGCCCTATACGGTGTTCGGCGGCATCGTCGATCTGGCGCAGGCGGGGCTCTGGGGTCTCGCCGCCCTGGTGTTCGTGGCGAGCTTCGCCATCCCGCTGCTGAAGCTCGTCGGCATGTGCTGGCTGCTCTGGTCCGTCCACACGGGATCGACCCGCCACCGGCGGCTCAAGACGCGGCTTCACCATATCATCCACGAGATCGGCCGCTGGTCGATGGTCGACGTGCTGGCGATCGCCACCTTCGTGCCGCTGATGCAGTTCGACCAGATCGCGCATGCGCAGGCGATGCCGGGCATGGCCGCCTTCCTCGTGGTGGTCGTCACGACGATGTTTTCGACGCATAGCTTCGACACGCGCCTGTTGTGGGATGCGCGTGCCCCCCAAACCCTTTCCCCGAGGCCGCAGACCGCATGACCGACACCGCCGACGCCGGCCCGCGCACCGAAGCCGAGGTCCATCGCGGCCGCTGGCCCGGGCTCGTCTGGGCGATCCCGATCGCGGCCCTGATGATCGCCGCCTGGCTGGGCCTGCGCGCGCTCACGAACCGCGGCGTGTCGATCGAGCTGATCGTGCCCTCCGCCACGGGCGTGCGCACCGGCGACACGCATGTCGATTACAACGGGCTGGAAATCGGCAGCGTCTCCGACATCCGCCTGGCCGACGATCACCGCAACATCGCGCTGACGCTGCGGATCGATTCGGCGCAGGAAAGCCTGTTCCGCACGGGCACGCGGCTCTGGGTGGTGGGCGCGAACCCCAGCTTCACCAACATCGCATCGCTGCGCGCGGCGGTGGCGGGGCCCAGCATCGGCGTCGCACCCGGGCCCGGCGAGCCAGAACGGCATTTCGTCGCGGTGCGCGATGCACCCGTCATCGTGGCGGGAACGCCCGGGCGGCATTTCGTGCTGACCGCGCCCGATCTTGTCTCGATCACGCCCGGCACCTCGATCTACACGCACGGCGTGCCGGTCGGCACCATCGCCGGCATCCGGCCAGTGGGGCTGACGGGCTTCAAGGTCGATGCATTCGTGCGCGAGCCCTATGTCCAGCTCGTCACGCGCTCGTCGCATTTCTGGGATGCCAACGCCTTCCAGATCACGCGCACCGCGGGCGGGCTGCAGGCGCGGCTCACCTCGCCCTCGATCGCGGCGCTGGGCGGCGTCAGCTTCGAGACCCCGGCCGACGCCGCGGACAAGAGCCCGGCGCCCCCGCATGCGCGCTTCCAGCTCTATCCCGATGCAGGCTCCGCCGCCGCCGCGCCGATCGGCCCCGAAACCCTGTACCAGGTGGCGCTGGGCGGCGATGTCGGCGGGCTGTTCGCGGGCGCGCCGGTGATGCTGCGCGGCTATACCGTCGGGCGTGTCGTCGCGACGCAGGCGATCTTCGAGCCCGAGACGGGACTGATCCGCACGCCGGTCACGATCGCGATCGACGGCACGCGGCTGCACGTCGCCCCTACGCGCGACGCGGTGGACGCCATCGTCGCGCGGATGGTGGCGCGCGGACTGCGCGCGAAGCTCACCCAGTCGCCACCGTTCATCGGCGCCTATACGGTGACGCTCGATCCCAAGGCGGGCGGCGCCGGGCGGCTGCGGCCCGGATCGCCCTGGCCCTGGCTACCGGCGGCGGGCGACGACGACATGTTCGCCAAGGTGAACGGCATTCTGACCAAGGTCGACCAGCTGCCGATCGCGGCGATCGGCGCGAACCTGCGCGGCGTCACCGCGAACCTGCGCACGCTGACCGGATCGCCCGAACTGCGCGACAGCCTGACGCATCTCGACGGCGCGCTAGGCACGCTCGATTCGACGCTGAAGCAGGCAAGCCCCAAGATCGGGCCGCTGCTTCAGTCGCTCCAGCAGACCGCGACCGAGGCGCAGGGCGCCGCCGCCGCGGCGAACCGGACGCTGGGCGGCGGCGGCGGCGCGCAGGATGCCGACCTGCCCGCGGCGATCCGCCAGTTGACCGAGGCGGCACGGTCGATCCGCTCGCTGACCGACTATCTCTCGCGCCACCCCGAAGCGCTGTTGCGCGGCAAAAAGGAACCGAAGTGAGACGCTGGCCCCTCCTCCTCCTGCCCGCGCTCGCCGCGTGCAGCAGCAGCCCGACGCGCTACTGGACGATCGAGCCGCTCGCCGGTCTGCCAGCACCCGCGGCCCCTCGCGGCACGGCTCCCGTGCAGATCGCCGCGGTGCACGTGCCGCTCGCGATCGACCGGCTCGAGGTGGTGCGCCACGACGAGGCGGACCGGATCGTGGTGCTCGATTTCGATCGCTGGAGCGCGCCGCCCGGCAGCCTGCTCCGCACCGCGCTGACGCAGGATCTGGTCGCGCGGATGCCGGGCGGCAGCGTCGTCTTCCCCGACGCCCCCGCCCCCGCCGGGCTGCGCCGGATCACCGTGGACGTGCTCGACCTGCGCCGGATCGGCGACCGTTTCGTGATGCAGGCGAGCTGGTCGCTTGCGGGCCCCGCCGCCCGGCCGCACGCGCTGCGGCTGGATGCGCCCGCGGGCGAAGGCGACGTCGCCGCACAGACCGCCGCGCTGGCGACGATGACGGGCGCGCTTGCGGATTCGATCGCGGCGGCGCTGGCCCGGGGCCAGGGCGGGGTGACGCCGGGTTGATCCGATTATCCGATCCGTTCGTGCCGATCCTGTCGAAACACGCTTCCCGCAGGCGGGAATTGCTCTGCGGTTACAGGGCCTTCGACAGGCTCAGGGCGAACGAAGGAAGATAATGGCATCACCTCCAAGGACGCCTCAGGCGGCATTGGCCAGCGCGTAACGCCGGCAATGCTCCAGATACCCGGCCTCGTGGCTGCCCGACAGATCGACCACCGCGTCCCATAGCCAGGACGGTGCGTCGAGCGACGTGCCGCGGTGATCGAGCAGCGCATGCCGCCAGGCGCCGCGCTGCGCCTCGTCCATCTGTCGCGCATGCGCCTTGCCGACCACGCGCGCGAGATAGCGCGCCGCCTTCACCGCCTGACCTTGCGAGAATTGCTCGACCTCCAGCTTCAGGTCCTGCGGCGCCAGTTCGCGGATGAACACCGATCGGTCGAGCAGCCGCCCGGCGATCATCCGCTCGCCGAGATAGGGCGACAGCGCGCGCGCACCCGCCACCACGCGCTCGGCGGGATCGCGCGGCATCGCCGCGCCGGGGGCGGCAGGCGCGATGGGGGCGATCGCCTCCTTGATGTCGACCAGCGCATAGTCGCCGCGGCCCTTGGCGCCCTTGATCGCGATCAGCGCGGCATAGCGGAGCAGCCCGAGCGAGCTGCAGCCCTTCATCCAATAGGCCGCATCGATCAGCCGCACGTCGCGGTCCGCGCTGTCGGGCTGGAGCGACAGGATCTGCCGCTTGACGCCGGCATCCTCGAACAGCGCGGTCAGCCCCGCGCGCTCGGCATCCTCCAGCGCCCAGAACTTGTGCCCGAGCGGGATCCTGGGCTCGGCCGCGCCCATCCGTTCGCGCGCGAGATGCCGCCAGCGCCGGCCGAGCGCGCGGCGCTTCACCGATCGCACCACATCGGGTTCGGGTGCATCCTCGTCCGACCGACGGAGCGCGCCGGCATAGCCCTCGACCATTTCCTCGACCATCCGCGCGGTGGTGACGCCGGGCAGGTCCGAGCCGCGCGCCGCAGTGGCGAGCGAGAGGCCCAGGCGGATCAGGTCGAGCGCCGGATTGCCGATCACGGTCTGGTCGAGATCGCGGATCTGCACCGCCACATGCCCCTCCCCGTCCGACAGCGGCCCGAGATTGCCGAGATGGCAATCGCCGCAAATCCAGATCGCCGGGCCCATCGGCACCCGCCCGGCGACCGGCGAGGCGGCCAGCCATTCGTAGAATTTGACGGTGTTCCCGCGCACATAGGCATGGGCGGATCGCGCCATCTTCAGCGTGCGGGCGGATTCCAGCGTGGCGATACGGTCCTGGGCGGTGACGGGGTCGTGCATGCGGTCTTCGATCATGCCGCGACGAACCGCCGGGCGGCGCATCGGTTCAGGCGAAATCGCGCGCGGCTAACCTGCGTCATAGCGATAGAGCACATCATTTCTCCTTCATCACCCACACGCCGTCCCATTCGTCCGCCGGCGGGCTGGCCTGAAGGATGCGGCAGCGATCGATATAGGTCTGCGACAATCGGTCGCCGGGGTTGAGCGCGAGGCAGCGTTCGAAACGTTCGATCGCCTTGTCCCACTGTGTCGCGCGGTATTGCACGATACCGTCGTTGAACTGGTTCACCACGTCGGTCAGGTTCGGGAAGCTCTGCGCGTCGTGATAGTCGAGCACCTCGAAGACGCGAACCGGCTCGGTCTTGCCCTTCACCACCACCAGATCGATATCGCGCGTCCGATACGTGCCGCGCAGCTTCTTCACGGTGGATTCGCTGGCGAGGATGCGCGCGGAATAGGCCTTGCAGGCGCTTTCGAGGCGGCTGGCGAGGTTCACGCCGTCGCCGATCACCGTATAATCCATCCGCTTGGGGCTGCCGATATTGCCCGAGACGACGGTGTCGGTGTTGAGCCCCAGCCCCATGTCCACCGTCTTCAGCCCCTTGGCGCGGCGCTGGCCGTTCCACGTCCACAGATCGGCGATCATCGCTATGCCGGCGCGCAGCGCCCGGTCGGGATCGTCGTCATGCGCCACCGGCAGGCCGAAACACGCCATGATCGCATCGCCGATGAACTTGTCGAGCATCCCCCCTTCGCGGGTGATGCAGTCGACCATCAGGCTGAAATATTCGTTGAGGAACGACACCGTCCCCTGCGCGCCATATTCCTCGGTGATGGTGGTGAAGCCGCGCACGTCGGAGAACATGATCGTCGCCTCCGCGCTCACCCCGCCGAGCAGATCGAGCGCGCCGTCGCCGTCCAGCATCTGCGCGGCGATCACCGGATCCATGTAGCGCGACATGGTCGACTTCATGCGCTTCTCCGAGCTGATGTCCTCGAACATCAGCATCGATCCCAGCTCCTTGTCGCTGTCCTCCGACACGAGCGGGCTGATCGTCAGGTTCACCGATTTGGCGACGCCGCCCAGCGTCACCGCGGCATCGGGCAGCAGGTCGCTTGCGTGCGCCGCCTGGACGCTGGCGATCTTGTCGATCACCCACAGGCTGTCCTCGCCCAGCAGATCCTTGAGGCTGGCACCGACGAGCGGCGGCGCGCCCTCCCAGATGCGGTTCGCCGCCGCGTTGCTCGTCACGATCTTCAGCGCCGGATCGAGCGTGACGACGCCGTTCGACATGCTCGACAGCATCGAGTCATTGTAGTTCTTCACGCGGCGCACATCGTCGAACAGCTTCGAGTTTTCGAGCGCGATCGCGACCTGCGCGGTGAACGCCTTCAGCCGCTGCTCGTCCTCGTCGGTGAAGACGCCGCCCTTCTTGTTCAGCACCTGAGTCACGCCGATGACGCGGTTTTCCTTGTTGAGGATCGGCACGCACAGGATGGAGCGCGTGAAGAACCCCGTCTGCCGGTCGAATCCCGGATTGAAGCGCAGATCGGCATAGGCATAGGGAATGTTCATGCTCTCGGCGGAGGTGAACACCGATCCGGCGATCCCCGCCGTGCTCGGCAGGCGAATCTCGGCGATCTCGCCGCCGCTCGCCACCCGGCTGAACAGCGTGCCGGTGGCGGGATCGTGGAGAAAGATCGTGGCGCGTTCGGAGCCGAGCATCTTGCACGTCTCGGCCACCACACGCTGGAGCAGGGCCGAAAGGTCGAATTCCGAATTGATGTCGGAGACGAGCTCGAGGAACTGCATCTCCTTCAGCCGGATCTGCTCGATCTGCTCGATATATTGCAGGCTCTGCAGCGCGACCGCGGCCTGGCGCGTCATTTCCTGGAGGAGCGTCAGATCCTCCTCGGTGAAACCCGCCTCGTCGCGCTTGTTGAGGCTCTGCATCACACCGATCACCTCGTCGGACATGGTGCAGACGGGAACGCAGATCACGCTCTTGGTGCGGTAGCCGGTGCGTTCGTCGACCGAGGAGTTGAAACGCGGGTCGGCATAGGCGTCGGCGATCACCAGCGCCTCGCCCGACTGGAACACCGCGCCGGCGATGCCGGTGGAATTGAGGATGCGGATCTCGCGCGACAGCCCCCCTTGCGCGACGCGGCTGAACAGCTCGCCGCTCGACGGATCGTTCAGGAACAGCGTGCCGCGATCGCAATCCAGCTCGCGCGAGGTCAGCTCGACCAGCACCTGGAGGATGCCGTCGAGGCTGGAGGTCTGCGCGCAACGCCGCGCCACTTCGAGCAGGACGTTGGCGCGGCGCAGCGCGACCGTGTTCGACGGCTTCGCGCGCGCCGGCGCACGGCGGGGGGCGATGGTCGTCATGCACGCTTCTCCAATTCGAGGCGCAGCGCCTGTACCTGGTGCTGGAGCGTCTGGCGCTCGCGCTCATATTCGGCGTGCCGGTCGTCCAGCGCGCGTTCGCCGCTCGCCTTCTGCGCTTCCAGCTCGCGGCGGAGCTGGTCGATCGTCGCCTGCAACTGCCGCGTCTCCGCGCTGCCGCCCGCGCGCACCGCCTGGATCGCGCTGGCATGCTCGGCCGCCTGCGCATCCGCGCGGTCGCGCATCGCCTGCACCGCGGCCTTCAGCTGCGAGACCTCGTCCGCCATCACCGCCTGCGCGCGCACGACGCGGTCGTCGGCATCGTGGCGCACCTGCTCCATCTGCACGCGCAGCGCATCGATCGTCGCCTGCAATTGCTGGTTCACCGCGCGCAGGTCGGTGAGCTGGCCCATCCGCTCGGCGGACGTCGCGTCGTCCATCGCTCAGTGCGGCCGTTCGTGCGCGAGATGGCGCACCAGCGGCTGCATCCGCTCGGTATAGCTGGCGAGCACGTCGTGGCTCTCCACGGTGTCGAACAGCGTGACGAGGCCGTGCTTCGTCCAGCGGTGCCAGGCAAGCCCCGGCGGCCCGTCGATCACCATCGAGCGGCCGTCGGGCCGTTCGGGATCGATCTCGTCGAGCACCAGCGTCAGTTCGGCGGAGCTGGAGGGGCAGATCGTCACCGTCTTGCCCCTCCACGGCGCCACGATGGCGCGGTGGATATGGCCGCACCAGATCGCGAACACCTGATCGTGGCCCGCGAGCGCATCGGCGAAGCGCTTCACCCAGGGTTCGTCGGGATGCGTGTTCATCCAGGCGATCCCGGCCTCGAACGGCGGATGGTGCATCACGATCACGGTGGGCGTGGTGCGATCCTCCGCCAGCCGCTCGGCCAGCCACGCCGCGCGCGTTTCGCAAAAGCCGCCGCCGTGGCGGCCGGGCTCGAGCGTGTCGAGCACCACCAGGCGCAGCCCGTCGCGCTCGAGCACATATTGCGCAAAGCCGTCCGGCATCGGCGTCTCGGGAAACGCCGCGGCGAAGTTGGTGCGATCGTCGTGGTTGCCGAGCGTGTAATGCACCGGGAAGGGCAGCGCGCCCAGCGCCGCCTTCACCCGCGCATAGCTTTCGGGCGCGCCGCGATCGACCAGGTCGCCGGTCGCCAGCAACAGGTCCGGGCGGTTCGGCCCGTCGCGCAGCCGCGCGACCACCGCCTCCAGGCGGCGCTGGTTGTCCTCGTCGGGATTGCCTGGATCGAAGCCCAGATGCAGGTCGGTGATCTGCGCGATCAGCATGGGCGTCTTTCCCGGCTCAATGAAACAGCGTCAGCGTGACGAGCACGCGCGGATCGGGGCGTTCGTCCGCGCCGGGAAACCGGCGGAACGCCTTGGCGCCCTGAAGGTCGATCGTGCCGAACCGCTCGTAGAGCCGCACCCCGATCCCGCCCGAGCGCAGCGACTGCACGGTCTCGGGCACGCCCTGCGACGCCAGGCTGGTCGCCTGCGCGCCGTCGAGAAAGGCATAGGGCTGCGCGCTCGCCAGCCATGGCTTGCCGACGGGCAGGTCGTAGCGGATCTCGCCCAGCCCGCCGAAGCCGCGGTCGCCGGTAATCGTCGAGGGATCGTAGCCGCGCCCGATCGCCGGGCCGCCGAACGCGACGAGTTCGCCCGTCAGCAGCTTCGAATTGGCATATTGGCCCTGCACCGCGATCAGCGCGCTGAACCGGTGCGGCAGCCGCTGGAGCCGCTGCACCGCATAGGTGAGCCGCGCGAAATCGGGGTTGAAGTCCTTCACCGACGGCAGCGGCGTATCGGCGGGCGAGGCGCCGAAGATCGGCAGCCCGTGATAGAGATCGAGCGTGACCGAGGTCGATCCGTTCAGCCAGCCATTCTGCTGGTAGAGCAGCGCGATGTCGCCATCGGTGGTGTGGTCGTTGACGAGCTGCTGGCCGAGGATATCGGTGGTGGACCGGTTCACCGACAGCCCGGCTTCGAGGAACAGCGACTGCGCGCGGCTGCGGATCAGCGGATAGCGCATCCTTGCGCTGACCGAGAGCAGGTCGTTGCGGATGTCGAGCGGCGCGAGCGAGGCGCCGGGCTCGGCGCGCGCGACGATCACGCCGACGCTCGCGATGAGCCCGCGATTGCCGAGCTTCACCGAATAGCGCGCGCTGCCGCTCTGCGAGAGCGCGAAGCCCGGGCCGCTCGCGCTGACGCCCAGGCTTAGCGCGCCGGGTATGCCGATCGGCCGGTTGAGATTGGCGTTGAGCGCATAGACCCACGGGCCCAGCAGCCGCGAATTGGTGTTGCTGACGCTCGCCTGATAGCCGTTGCGCGGGCGCACGAGCGTGACGACGAGCGTGGACGCGCCGAACGTGCCGCCCGGTTTCAGCACGCCGCTCGCGCTGATGCCCGGCAGGTCGTTCAGGATGAGAAGCCGCCGCTCGACCGCCGGCAGGTCGAGCGGGGTCTTGCCGATCAGCGGCGCGAGGATGGCATGGACCGCGCGGCGGCTGCCCGCATCCATCCCCTCGACCTGCACCGCGTCGAGATAGCCCTCCACGACGCGCACGGTGAGCGTGCCGTCCACCACGCGCTGCGGCGGCACGAACACGCGCGTCAGGAAATAGCCCTCGGCATGATAATGCGCCTCGAGCGCGGCGGCGGCATTGCGCACCGCCTCCAGATCGGTCGGCGCGCCGACGAGTTTGGCGAAATATGCCTCCGCCTCGCCATGCGGATAGGCGGTCGCGCCCTCCACGACGATGCGGCTGAGGTGGAAATCGATCGAATCCACCGCTTTCGGCACCGCCGATTTCTCCGGCGCCTGGATGCGAAGGTCGAAGCCCGGCGTCTCGGGCGGCGGCAGGCCGACACGCGCGCGCGAGATGTCGCTCTGGCTCGGCAGCGCGGGCGGCGTCTGCGGCGGCGGGGCCGCCTGCTGCGCCGCCAGCATTCCCGGCACGCCCCATATCACCGCCGCACCGAACGCGGCCTTCCCCCCCAACCGCATTATTTGTCCTCGAGCACGATCAGCGAGGACGTCGTGCCCTTGGCGAAGCGCGCGCGGTGATAGGCGACGATCGGATCGCCGGGCCAGGTGGCGTCGAGCGAATCGAACGCTGCCACCGCATCGGGCGCGCCCGCCGACAGCTTGGCCAGCGCGGCGTCATAGGCCGGCACCAGCCCCGAGGCCGCCTCGGCCGCCGAAACCGGCTGGAACAGGCCGACGGGCTTGGTCTTGCCCTTCAGCACCACGTCGCCGATCCGGCGGAAGGCGAGGTTGGGGCATTGCGCCACCGTCTCCTCGGTCACGCAGATCCGCGTGCCGAAATATTTGTTCACGCCCTCCGTCCGCGCGGCGGTGTTCACCGTGTCGCCGAGCGCGGTGAAGTCCATCCGCGACGACGAACCGAAATTGCCGACCGTCGCATGGCCGGTGTGGATCCCGATCCGCGTCACCCCGATCGGCACGCCGACCGCATTCTGCGCCTTGCGGAAGCTTTCCGCATAGGCGTCCAGCTCCAGCGCGCATTTCACCGCGCGCTCGGCATGATCGGGCTGCGCGATCGGCGCGTTGAAGATCGACATGATCGCATCGCCGATGAACTTGTCGATCGTGCCCTCATATTTGAGGATGATCGCGCACGCGCCGTCGAGATAGTCGTTCAGCACCTCGGACAGTTTCTCGGACGTCAGCCCCTCGGACAGGGTGGTGAAGCCCGCGATGTCGGTGAAGATGAACGTCACCTCGCGCTTCGTGCCTGAGATGCTGAGCGATTCGGGATCGGCGGCGAGCTGGCTCACCACCGCCGGCGAGACGTAGCGCGAGAAGGCGCCCTGGATGAACTGGCGCTGCTTGCGCTCTGCGCGGCCGATTACGACGTCGGTCAGCCACAGCGCCACCGCGAACGCCAGCGTCGGGCCGACGAGCGGCACCATCGGCACGCCCTTGGCATAGCCCTCGATCGCCGCTGCCCAGTAGAGCAGGATGACCACGGCACCGGCCCCGAACTTGACCGCGGGGCCACGCTTCAGAAAGCCCAGTGCCACGCCGATCGCGGCGAACAGCAACGTCACGAGGGCGATGGCGGGAAGATCCAGCCGGTTCGTGGTGCGGTGTTCCAGATATTGCGAAATGCCGTGCGCCATGATGACGACGCCGGGCATCATGCCCTGATCGCCATCGTCGATGATCGCGAGCGGGGTGCGCTGGCGATCGGTGATCGACAGAACCGCACCGATCAGCACGACCTTGCCCTTGATCCAGTCGTCGGGAAGGAAGCCGACGGTCTGTGCCGGAAATTGCGGAAAGGCCGGCGTTTCCGCATCCTGCTTCGGCCGCCAGGCGATCTCGACCTGGTCGCGCGGCGTCTTGATCCCGATCAGCGCGAGCGCCTTGCGCACGAAGCCCATCGGCATGCCGGGCGCGGTCTCGCCGGGGAAGATCCAGCGGACGCTGCCGTCGAACGGATCGGTCGCGAGGTTCGCACCGGCGCGCAGGTTCTTCGGCACGAACGCGTTCAGATATTTGAGCTGGTCGTCGTCCACCACATTCTTGGAATTGGTGTAGCTGACGAACAGCGGCACCTTGGCCTCGCGCAGCGTGCGCGCCAGTTCGGCATCCTTGGCGGGTTCGGTCGGCTGGTCGAACAGCACGTCGACGCCGATCTCCTTGGCGCCCTTCGCCTCGAGCTGCTTGATGAGCGTGGCGAGGAAGGCGCGATCGACCGGCGAACGATAGGGGAATTGCGCAACCGTGCTTTCGTCGATCGCCGCAATCACGATATCCTTGGATGGCGGCATCGGCGGCGATTTGGCC
The DNA here is from genome assembly GCF_026540835.1 of Sphingomonas sp. GC_Shp_6. Classification (NCBI taxonomy): domain Bacteria; kingdom Pseudomonadati; phylum Pseudomonadota; class Alphaproteobacteria; order Sphingomonadales; family Sphingomonadaceae; genus Sphingomonas; species Sphingomonas sp. GC_Shp_6. The sequence continues at coordinate 53,340 of NZ_JALNUO010000019.1, forward strand.
GCGACGCGCAAATCGCTCGCGCTATTTTCCAGGCTGCGAATGAACGGCAGATACTCGATCGCCAGCACGGCGATCAGGGTCGCGAACAGCGCGAGCGCGGCGGCAGTCAGGCCGGTGCGGAGTGGCTTGGTCATCGGCGCACCTGATTGGAGTCGGGAATGGCGGGCGCGGCGGTCGTCGCCTGCGCCTGCTGGAGCTGGCGGAGCAGCGCGTCGGCCTGTTGCGTGCAGCCCTTTTCGAGCATCCACGATGCGAGCACGACGTCGCTATCGATGCCCGCGGGGATCACGTTCACGTCGATCACGCGGTCCTGCTGATCGGCACGCAGCACGAACATCGTCTGCCCCTCGATCTTGCCGAGCGACGGCATGCCCATCCGGTCCTGCCCCGGCTTCCACGCGAAATCGGCGCGCCAAGACCGGTCGATCGGGAAGAGGGTGAATTCCGCCGCGCTCGTCTTCACGGGCCGCCACCAGACCAGCTTGTCACCCGCCTTCAGGCAGCGCTCGCCCGAGCGCGAGGCGTCGATCAGCCAGGGATCGGGCAAGGGCGCGGCGTCGCTGCCGCCGCGCACCACACCGACCGAGCTCGTCCGCGCGCTCCGCGTCGAGATCAGCGCGGCCAGCGCCGAGCGCGGATCGGCCGCGGGGCCGGCATGCGCGAGCGGCGGCCCGGCGAACTTGCCCTTCAGCGTGATCGCCTTGCCGTCGGGGCCGATCACGGTGACCCGCTCGCCTTCCTTCAGCACGATCGGCTTCGCGCTGTCGATCTTCTGACCCGGCTTCAGCCCGCCGCCGCGCGCGTCGATCACGATCAGCGTCGTCGCCCCGGCAGGCGTCACCACCCCCATCAGCGTCGCCGCCGTCGCCAGCGCCAGCCCCCCGGCCAGCGCCCTGCGCATCATGCCCCCCATGTCCGTCCCCCCATCAGCGTGCCGCCACCGTCGCGGCGGTCGCGGGCCGCCCCATCCCGTCGCCCATCGCCACGAACGCCGCCCAGAAGAACGGGTGCGCCGTCTTGGCATCGCCGATCAGCGCAAGCTGCGCCTGGCGCAGCGCGTCGCCCACGTCCGCGCCGCCCTTGCTCCACCCGGTGAACATCCGTGCCATCAGCGCGGTCGTCGCGGCCGACGGCACCTGCCAGTGGCTGACCACCATGTTGCGCGCGCCCGCGTGGAAGAACGCCTCGGCCAGCCCCGACAGCGCCTCGCCACCACCAAAGCGGTTGTCGCCCGCCGCAGTGTTGCAGGCCGACAGCACGACGAGATCGGCGTTGAGCCGCAGGCTGGCGATCTCGCTCGATTCGAGCAGCCCGTCATTGGCCTTGCTGGTCGGGGTGGCCGGCGGGGTGAGGACGAGGCCCGGCTCCGCCTGGCATTTCAGCTCGCCCGGCAGCAGCCCGTGCGTGGCGAAATACAGCACGCGGTATTCGTCCAGCCGCTGCTGGCGCAGCTTCGCCTCGGTGGCGTTCGCGCCCAGGAACAGTGCGTCGCCCGGCGCGCCGAGCGTCCGCCCCACGGTCGCGAGTTCGGTGGCGGTGTCAGGCAGCGGCGCCAGCGCCAGCAGCAGCGCGGGCGGCATCGGCCCGCCCTGCCGGCAGGTGCCCGCGATCAGCGCCATCGCGCCCGCCTCCGCCTTCGCGCCCACATGGCCGTCGAGCGACGGCGCGCCGAAGCCGAGCATCGGTCGGGTCGGCGCCTGTTTGCGCGCTGCGGTGCGCAATTGCCCGAAGGCCTGAAGCGAGGGCGTATAGGCAAGCGTCCGACGCCGCACGAGCCAGGCCGCGCCGGCATAATCGCCCGCCGTCGCGGGCTTTTCCACCAGCAGGCCGAACGGCAGGTTCGACAGCGGGCCGGCCGACACCACCACCAGATGGTCGAGCCCGGTCATCGCCGGTGCCAGCCCGCCGAGCAGCGTGTCGTGAAGCTGGTTCGCCGCGGCGAGATCGAATTCGCCGATTGCCCCGCCCTGGATCTCCAGCGGGCGGCGCAGCGCCGTCACCGTCTCGCGCAGCGCCGCCGCACCGCTCGGCACCGCGGCGATCGTCACGCCGTCGCGCGTCACCAGCTCGGCGAAGGACTGATCGCGCCCGATCAGGAACGCCACCAGCCCCTCGCCCGCGCGCAGCGTGCCGCGCAGCCGGTCGAGCGACAGCGACGCGGGCGCAGCGAGCCGCTCGTAATTGGGAAATTCGGTGGCAAGCGTCTTGCGGTCCGCCGCCACCGCCGCCATCGCCGCGGCGATCTGCGCCTTCAGCGCCTCCTCGGCCACGCTGCCGCGCTCGTTGTCGGGCAAAGATTGCTGGTATGCGAGCTTCACATGCGCCTGGTCCGCCTCGCGCTGGCGATCCTGCAGGTCGCCGATCAGCGCGCCGATCCGGGGATCGTCGGTCGACAGCCGCGCCGCGGCCTGCGCGATGGTCTGGTCCACCAGCGGCGACTGGACGAGCTGGAACGCGTCGAACGCCTCGGCATAGAGGCCGCGCCTGGCCTTGGCGTCGGGCAGCGTCGCCGCGGTCGCGACGACGGCAGTGGCGAAGGGCACCAGCATGTCGGCGGTGAATACGCCTGCGGTGGAAGGCAGTTTGGCAGCGAGCGCGAAGACCTGGCGATAGGTGACGATCGCCGAGCTGTTCATGCCCTCCTGCTGGTAGGCGCGGCCGAGGCTCGCCATTACCTGAAGCGTGGGCGCGCCGTCGCCGAACACCTGGCGGCGGATCGCGATCGCGGCGTTGAAATAGGCTTCGGCGGCGGACAGGCGGTTCTGCGCCACGCTCACCTCGCCGAGCGCCACGAGCGCATCCGCCTTCCACCAGCGCGGCGCGGCAGTCAGCGTGTTGAGGATCAGCAGCGACTGGCTGGCGGCGGCGTAGGCGGGCAGGACGTTGCCCGCGCGCAGCTCCAGCCGCGCCTGCAGGTTGAGGATGTTGGCGAATTCGCCGCGATCCGCCTCGCCGCTGCCGCCCCCGGTCGTCAGCCCCGCCCCGTCTGCGGTCACGCCCTGCGAATCATGCGCGGCGACGAGCGCGCCCCATTGCTCGGCGGCGCGACGCGCAAAGGCGAGCCCGGCCGCGTAATCGCCGCGATTCGCGCCGTCGATCGCCTGATAGGTGGCGAGCCGCGCGCGCAGCCGCGAACTGGCGGAGGCCTGGAGCAGCGGCTCGGCGCGGCGGAACAGCGCCGCCGCCTCCTCGCCGCGCGACTGGTTGCTGACGTTCAGTGCCAGATCGAGCAGGGTCGCGCCTACCGCCTCGTCCCCGGCCTTCGCCGCGCCGGTCTGGAGCTCCAGCGCCTCGCGGAACGCGGCCTCGGCATCGGCATATTTGCCGAGCGCGTTGGCGGTCCGCCCCGCGCGCAGCGCCGCAGCGAGCCGCGCGGTCGGGGTCTGCGTGGCGGCGGCTGGGGGCGGCGCAGGCGCGGGCGCGGTTTGGGGCACCGGCGCGGCCGCGGCGAACGCGCCCGCGAGCAGGATCGACACCAGCCCCATCAGAACGACGCGCCGCCGCCCGAGAACGCCTCGTCCACGCCCGGCACCGTGCCGCCGCGCGACGGCAGCGTGCGCTGCTCGGCGAGCAGGCCGCCCGCGATGGGCGTGGTCACCGTCTTCTGGGGCGTGCCGTGGCTCGCGGGCTTCTCGCCCGAGGGCTGCTCGACGCTCGCCAGGATCGGATCGCCCGCATCCGCCGTATCGACGGGCGTCGGGGGCTTCTGCGCGGCGACCGGCGAAGGCGGCGACCGGTCGAGCCCGGCGGCGATTGGCAGCGCGGCGACCGTGGCCACCGCCGCGGCGGGTGCCGCCGCCGGGACCGGCGCGGGCGCGGGTGCCGCTTCGGCCGGCGCGGGCGTGGTCGGCACCGGCACCGAGGTGACCGACAGCACGGGCTGCGCCGCGATCGTCACGATGATCTGCGGGTTGATCGTGCCGACCGTGCCGGACAGCGCGCCGAGCGGCAGCACATAATTCGCCAGCGCCGTGCCCCCGTTCGCCGCGAAATCGCCCTCGGCGAGCATCGTCGACACCATGATCGCCGTGCCCGCGCCCGGCGAGGCATAGACGCCCGCCGTCTGCGTCACGCTCGCCCCCTCGCCCGGCACGAACCCGGCGAGCACGAAATTGTCGGCCGACAGCGTCGCCGCCGTGCCCCCATTCGCGGTGCGCGTGACGATGCCGGTGAGCGACGCCGTCAGCGCCTTGGCCGCGATGCTGCCGATCGCCGCGCTCGCGCTGGTGTTGACGGTGTAGTTGCCCGCGTCGCTCCCGGTCAGCGCCAGGTTGCCGACGCTCACGGTTTTCGCGGTGCCGACGTTCTTGGTGTCGTAACTGCCGCTCGTCGGATTGTTCAAGGCGACGGCGTCGCCCGCAACCATACCGGCGAGCGCATAGTTGCCGCCCGTCAGCGTCGCCGCCGTCGTACCGTCATAGGTCTTCGCCACGCCACCCGTCAGCGAGGCCGTCAGTGCCTTGGCCGCGATGCTGCCGATCGCCGCGCTCGCGTCCGTGTTGACGGTGTAGTTGGCCGCGTCGCTCCCGCTCAGCGCCAGGTTGCCGACGCTGACCGTCTTCGCGGTGCCGACATTCTTGGTGTCGTAGCTGCCGCTGATGGGATTGTTCAGCGCCACCGCGTCGCCGGTCACCGCGCCGGCGAGCGCATAGTTGCCACCCGCCAGCGTCGCCGCCGTCGTC